>DATFQP010000300.1:0-2989 GCA_035264145.1 Propionibacteriaceae bacterium | reverse complement strand
GAGCGATGTAGCGGATTCCCTTGCGGATGTAGATGTCCAGATAGACCTGATCGGCGGTCTTGGGGTCGGGGCAGAGCTCGCGGATGGTCCGCAAGATCGTTTCGACGCTGCGACGCTGCTCCCAGGGGTCCCGCCGCCGGGCGCTGATGCTCGTTTCCTGACCATCGACGATGTAGTAGTACGCGTAGTCCGCGACGCTGGACACCCGGTTGGCCAGCAGGTAGGCCCGGGAGGTGAACATGCCATCTTCGAGCGGTGCGCGATATTCGACGAAGCGCAGGTTGTGCTCGTTCAAGAAATCGCGGCGGAAGAGTTTTGTCGGGCCCAGGCTCTTGAATTGGAGCGGAATGGGCACGTCCGGCCGGTTCTGGTGGAACAGCCGGTGGAAGAGCGCGTACGGATCTGTTGTGCGCACCGATCTCGGGACCAGGATGTCGCTGCCGTACTCGTCAGCCCAGGTGACCATCCGCCGAAGCGCCTCACTGCCCAGGTAGTCGTCCGCGTCAGCGAAGAAGATGTACCGGCTCGTGCTCTCGGCGACCGCACGATTGCGTGGCTGACCCGGCCATCCAGAGTTCGGTTGATGGATCACCCGCAGCCAGCTGTAGCTCGCGGCGTAGCGATCCAAGATTTCGCCGCTGCCGTCCGTCGACCCATCGTCGACGCAGATCACGTCGAATGTGATACCGGTGACGTCCTGCACGGCGAGGGAGTCGAGAAGCACGGGAAGGAAGCGGGCCTTGTTGAAGACAGGGACGATAACCGAGACGTCACACCGCTCGTTCACGCCGGGATCGTAACGCCCTCGGCTTCCCTCCCTTGGGACCTCAACAGCGAGCCGAGCCGGTGTTGGACGCGCCCGTGTCAGTCCGCGCCCGATGCCCAAGGACGCAGCTGGCGCCTCATCACCAGCCGCGTCGGCGAGCGACGCACGACCTCTCGAAAACCAGCCCTCTCATACAGACTCCGGGATCCGAAGAACATGAAATCGTCATGGCTGCGCTCCGGTTTGTCGACCGGATACGCCTCGAGCATGCGCACTCCCTGCTCACGGGCGAAGTCGATGGCCCCGGCCAGCAGCTTGTGCTGGTGGCCATGGCCGCGGTGGCTCTTGGCGACGTAGGTGCACACGATCGACCAGACCGGAGTGTCGTCGACGGCCTTCATGATTCGGGACCGCTCCAGCTTCCGATAGTCCTCCCGCGGCCCGAGACTGATCCATCCGACCGGGGTGTCGTTGGCATAGCCAACGAGTCCAGGGATCACGCCAGATCGGACCAACGTATGCAGCTCCTGCTTGTGACCAGGTCCTGCCGCCTTGCTGACGCTCACCGGACCGGCCGTCCGGTAGAACATGCACCAGCAGCCACGCACGATCGACCCACCCGGTAAGTCGAAGAGTTCCTCGAGGTCAGCCCATGTCTCCTCGGTGAGCGGACGCACCTCGAACATGGCCGCAGTCTCGCACCCCGGCGCGAACAGTGCTCATCTGGCGCGAATCGGAACAGTGTTCATCTGGCGCCCGAAGGAAAGTCGACCTCTGGATTGGATAAAGACCCGAGCTGTTCCTTGTCGAGGTGCTCATAGTCGTGATGAGGTTGAACTCAGCGCGAATCCCGGAACCTTCCGCTGCTTCGCACCTGAGGCAAGGAGCAGGTATGTCGTTCGTCTCTCGCGGGTTCACCGGGCGGCGACGGACCACACCGCCCGGAAGGCTGCCGCCCGGGCAATACGACGTGGGCAACGGCTTCCCAGTCCTGTCGGCTGGTCCTACCCCACGATCCCCTCTCGACCAGTGGGACTTCACCATCGAGGGCTTGATCGACGCCGAACAGCGCTGGACGTGGCAGCAGTTCTCGGCGCTGCCTCACGAGGAAATCACCGTCGACATCCACTGTGTCACCAGCTGGTCGAAGTTGGACACGCACTGGTCCGGTGTGTCGATTGACACCCTGCTGCGGGATGTCGCCACCGACGCGACATTCGTCACTGCCTTCAGCGACGGTGGATACACCACCAACCTGCCACTCGCCGATCTGACAGGCAGCCAGGCCTGGGTCGCCGACGGCTACGACGGGAATCCGCTGGCAGCTGACCACGGCGGGCCTGCCCGGCTGCTGGTCCCGCACCTTTACTTCTGGAAGTCCGCCAAGTGGGTACGCGGGCTCACCTTGACCGCGTCCGACCAACCTGGGTTCTGGGAGAGATTCGGCTATCACAACTACGGCGACCCGTGGCGCGAACAGCGATACGCAGGCGACTGACCTGGCAGCTCGCCGACGTCGTCGCCGTACGACGTGAGAGCTTGCGAGCTTCACGCCTCAGCCTGCGGCCCTCGGACTGGTCGGGTCATCGAGCCGGTCAGCACGTCGACGTACGGCTGACCGCCGACGACGGTTACACCGCGCAGCGGAGCTACTCGCTGGCGTCACCCCCCGAACAGGACGAGCTCGACTTGATCGTGGAGCGGCTGGACGACGGCGAGGTCTCGCCCTATCTCACCGAGGAGCTACGGGCGGGAGACCAGCTGGAGCTTCGCGGGCCGATCGGTGGCTATTTCGTGTGGCCAGACGGTGACGACCCAGTGCAGCTCATCGCCGGAGGTTCTGGCGTGGTGCCGTTTCTCAGCATGTTCGGGTATCACCGGTCCGCTCAGCCCTCCCGCCCGGCGACGCTCCTGTACTCCGCACGTACCGCTGACGACCTGATCGGTATGGCAGAACTGACCGACTCGGCGGCCACGGTTACCGTGACGCTCACCCGAGGAGCACCGGCGAACTGGGATGGGCTGACGGGACGGGTCGACGAGGCGATGCTCTCCACCCACACGCTGCCGCCGACCCGAAGGCCGCATGTGCTGGTGTGCGGACCCACGGGGTTCGTGGAGACGATCGCCCGAACCCTCACCATGCAAGGTCACGACCCTTCGTCGATCAAGACCGAGCGCTTCGGAGCAACTGGAGGCCAACCATGAGCGACCAGCCCGAGA
>DATFQP010000299.1:0-3555 GCA_035264145.1 Propionibacteriaceae bacterium | reverse complement strand
CGCCGCCTAACCGGCTTCTCACCAACAGCGCCGGAACACACCCCGACGCTGCTGCAGCCTGCCCTCACACAGGGGATTCACGGGTCTGTGGCATATGACCCGTCCGGTGAGATGCCCGATGAGGGTGCCTGCAGCGGACGAGCCAAGAGATTGTAGGGATGCGGCCTCAGTTAGCCCAGTCCGTTCATGACGGGCGTGCTTGAAGTGGTGTTGATCAATCGAAAAGTTCAGTTACGCTACTGCTCGGTCCGGAAGGACGACGGGGTATCCCAGCTGGCGCAGCTGTTGCACGAGTCGGCTCGCTCGTCGGGCTGGGTCTCCGAGGCGGATGTAGTGGTCGGCGCCGAGGTCGACATAGTCGACCTGGTTATGCATGATGTGCCAGCTGGCTTGGAGAATCGAGTGGCCGACGGCCACCAGCGCGCGTTTCGTGCCTCGTCGTTTGGCGATGCGGTGGTAGCGCTCACTCAGGTAGGTGCCTTGGGTGTGGCTTGCTGCTGCTGCCGCGGTACCCAGTGCGCCGCGAAGCCAGGGGTTGCCTCGTCGGGTTCGGCCGGTGAAGTGTTTGCCGGCGGACTCGTTGTTGCCTGGACACATGCCGGCCCAGGACGCGAGGTCAGCGGCGGTGGGGAATCGAGACATATCGGCGCCGGTCTCGGCGACGATCACCTCGGCGGTGCGTCGGGCAACGCCGGGGATGGCGCTGAGCCTGTCGATCGTCTCGGCGAAGCACTCCGTTGCTGCCGCAATCTGTTCGTCCAGCGCGGCAACGGTGGCGTCGACGCCGTCGATGCGATTTAGCATCATCCGGCAGAGCAGAGCGTGGTGGTCGGTGAATCTGCCATCGAGTGCTTCGGTGAGAGCTGGGATCTTGGTCCGCATCTGTCGTCGTGCCAGGTCAGACAGGACGTGCGGATCGCGTTGGCCAGCGATCAGTGCGGTGATCATGTCCCGACCCGATTTGCCCATGATGTCGGTGGCTACGACAGCGAGCTTGATCCCTGCGTCTTCGAGCATGGCGTGCAAACGCTGGACCTCTCGCGTGCGTTCACGGAGCAGTGAGGTGCGATACCTCGTCAAGTCGCGGAGGACGCGGATCTGGAGAGGTGGGACGAAGCTTGCCCGCACCAGACCCGTCTCGACGAGCCGGGCGATCCATTCGGCGTCGCTGACATCACTCTTGCGGCCTGGGACCTTCTTGATGTGCTGCGGATTGATCAGCCAGCATTCGAAGTGATCCTCAAGTGGGTAGAAGATCGGCTTCCAGTACACACCGGTCGATTCCATGCCAACCAACGTCACCCGCCGATCGATAAGCCACCCTTGGAGCGCGAGAACACCTGCGGTCGTCGTGGCGAACGTGCGAGTCTCGCTCCGCCGGCCACCGCGGGCCCCAGGGGTACGAACGCATGCCTTCAAGTCGGCCTTGCCGATGTCGATTCCTGCGCAGCGCTCAGCAAACAGATCCATCGCCGTCCCTCCTCTCGTCTTGTATGACGGCGCACCCGTCCGAGGAGGCCACGGCTGCGAAGACGATCAGTCGCGTGCTCGAAGCAACAATCCGGGACACCTGTGGGTGGCCTCCGCGCTCCCGTTCAACTGCAGGCTCGAGGCACCAATCAACAACGACGTCCTCTCGAACGGGCGCACCGCCTACTTTTCACCCATCCAGGGCGAGCCGAGAGCTCGTGAATCGTTCAACTGAAAAGTGCTCCTGACCAGGTTGGATGGGTCTTGTCAAGGGACCTGTCCGTCCGAACCGAGGAGCACTTTCCAGGTGAAGAAGCGTACCGGGCTGTATCCACGCCTGCACGTCGATACCGCTGGCTCGGCCGCGGTCGGCCAGGCTGGTGGAGTCTTGCTGGTGGAGATGATCCGGACCTGCGGGATCGATCGCGGGTTGTCGGCCGCGCTGTCACCGTGGCGGAGACCTTTGGCGACTCATGATCCGGGCAAGATCGTGCTCGACCTGGCGGTCGCGGTGGCGCTCGGCGGTGACTGTCTGGCCGATGTGAACCTGCTCCGCGCCGAACCAGGGGTCTTCGGACGGGTGGCCTCCGACCCGACCGTGTCACGGCTGATCGATAGCCTCGCCGAGGATGCCGATCGCGCGTTGACCGCGATCGAGTCGGCCCGCGCTGGGGCTCGTGAACGGGCGTGGGCGCTCGCCGGGGAACACGCCCCCGACCACGACGCGGATGCGTCCTCGCCGTTGATCATCGATCTCGATGCCACGCTGGTGACCGCGCACTCGGAGAAGGAGCACGCCGCGCCGACGTTCAAACGCAGCTTTGGGTTCCATCCGTTGTGCGCGTTCATCGACCACGGCCAAGTAGGTACCGGCGAGCCGTTGCATCTCATGCTGCGACCAGGCAACGCCGGCTCGAACACTGCCGCGGACCACATCACCGTCACCAGGAAGGCACTAGCGCAGCTCCCCGGACATGTGCCCGGAAGACGGCCTGGCCGGAAGATGATGATCCGTACCGATGCGGCTGGCGCGACCCACGCTTTTCTTGACTGGTTGACCAAACACCGACTGTCCTACTCGATCGGGTTCACCCTCGGCGATGTCCACGACGTGCTCGCCAAGGTCCCGGTTGAGGTATGGACGCCTGCCTATACCAGCGACGGCGAGATCCGCGAGGGCGCGTGGGTCGCCGAGCTGACTGACCTATTGGACCTGTCGGACTGGCCGGCCGGGATGCGGGTCATCGCCCGCAAAGAACGCCCCCATCCCGGCGCCCAACTGCGGCTGACCGACGTCGACGGGCACCGGATCACCGCGTTCGCCACCAACACCAAGGGCGGGCAGTTGCCCGACCTCGAGCTGCGTCACCGCCGGCGGGCCCGCGCCGAGGACCGGATCCGCAACGCCAAAGACACCGGCCTGAGCAACCTTCCGTTGCACGACTTCGACCAAAACCGGATCTGGTGCGCCCTGGTCGGGCTGGCCGTCGAACTGGTCGCCTGGATGCAGCTCCTCGGCTTCACCGGACACCACGCCCGTCGGTGGGAACCCAAACGGCTCCGCTACCGGGTCTTCACCATCCCAGCTGCGCTGGCTCGCACCGGCCGACGCACCCTGCTCCACCTTGCCGCCAGGGCTCCATGGGCCAGCCTGGTCACGGACGCGATCCACCGACTGCGGATTCTCCCTGCACCCGGCTAACCCGGCCGCCTCACCAGTCCGAGCTATCCAGAACCCCCGGGACCGTGGAACCCGGCGTTCAGCGAGACGACACTCGCCGAACTGTCACACGCACCCAACACAATCAGCCATGCACAGCCGACGCGCTGCTGGAACCATGATCAACAAGCCGACCGAGAAAGATCTGGGCTAGGTCTCACTTGGTTCTTTCGGCGTAAAGCAAGGCACGGATGTGGAAAGTGCTGATCATCCCGAATACGACCTGGTTGCCCGTTATTTCGGGCAAAGCGGGCGATACTCGGGGCCTCCCTGGACAAGGTTTTGCCACTGGTCGCGAGTGAGGAATTGGCCGACGGATTTGCTGAGAAATGATACCGGGTCGCCCAGCGGCGGGATGTTCCACA
>DATFQP010000298.1:0-6748 GCA_035264145.1 Propionibacteriaceae bacterium | reverse complement strand
TTGCGGCGCCTGCGAACCCGTCTGCCCCGTCGAGGCGATCTTCTACGAGGACGACACCCCGGAGGAGTGGAAGGATTACTACGCGGCGAATGTGGAATTCTTCTCCGATCTCGGCTCTCCCGGTGGCGCCGCCAAGTTGGGTCTGATCGACAAGGACCATCCACTGATCGAGGCGTTACCGCCCCAAGAGCACGACGAGTGAGCCTGGCGCCGCCCGCCAAGAAGAGCCGTCGCAGCGTCGCTGCCGACCTGCCTGACTTCCCCTGGGACACGCTTGCTAGTGCCAAGGCGATCGCTCAGGCGCATCCCGACGGAATCGTCGACCTCTCCATCGGGACGCCGATCGACCCCACCCCTGACATCGCCCGACGAGCGTTGAGCCGGGCCGCCAACAGCCCTGGCTACCCGCTGACGTCGGGCACCGCTCGGCTCCGCTGGGCCATCGCCGACTACCTGACACGCCGGTGGGGTGCCGACTCGCTCGACCCAGCGGCGGTCCTGCCGGTGATCGGCACCAAGGAGCTGGTGGCATGGCTGCCCACGTTGCTGGGTCTCGGCCCGGATGATCTGCTGGTGTACCCCACGACGGCCTATCCGACCTACCTCGTTGGTGCCCGGATCGCAGGCTGTCGGTCGATCGCCTGCGATGAACTGGAACAGCTCAGCGCGGAGCAACCAGCGCTGGTCTGGCTGAACTCACCGTCCAATCCCACCGGCGCCGTGCTCTCCGCAGAGACTCTGGCCCACCGAGTCGGCTGGGCCCGTGATCGCGGCGCGATGGTCGTGTCCGACGAGTGCTACGGCGAGTTCGGCTGGGACGTCACCCCTGTGTCGGTGCTGCACCCATCGGTGAGCCATGGCAGCTATGTGAACCTGCTCGCCGTTCACTCGCTGTCCAAGCGCTCGAATCTGGCCGGGTACCGCGCGGGCTTCGTGGCCGGCGACACCGCGTTGGTGGCCGAGTTGCTGGCCATTCGCAAGCATGCCGGCATGATCGTGCCGGGTCCGGTTCAGGAAGTCATGATCGACCTGCTCGCCGACCAGGATCATGTGGAGGTCCAGCGGCAGCGCTATGCGGCACGTCGCGCGCTCTTGCGTCCGGCGCTTGAAGACGCCGGGTTCACCATCGAGCACTCGGAGGGCTCGCTGTACCTGTGGGCCAGCCGGGGTGAGGAGTGCCAGAGGACCGTGGCAGGCCTCGCCCGCCTCGGAATCCTGGTCGCCCCGGGGGATTTCTACGGGCCGGCCGGCGCGCGGCACGTGCGGCTGGCCCTCACCGCCCCGGATGAGCGCATCGACGCCGCCGCCAAGCGCCTCAGCGGAAGGTGATCTCCACCCGCGTCTCCTTCAGCCCGGGGTTGATCTTCGTCCAGGTGGGCAGGTTGAACCCGTCCGTCTGCCATTGCCGGCCATCAACTTTGACCCCCACGACACCATAGCGATCAGCGTTCGCCAGGGCGTGGCCGGCGTACGCCCAGGCCAGGGCTCCGCTGCGTGCGGAGATGCCGACGACCTTGTCCTTTGTCTTGTCGGAAACGGCGCCAAATGTCTTTTCGATCGAGGAGACCAGCGCCGACGGCTTGCCGGACCTGCCTGCACGTTCCAGACACGTGAAGCCCGCAGTGGAGTGACCGGTCAGCGCGCTGGCCAATACGCGGGCATCAGCCTCATGATCACGATAGGCATCCGGATAGCTGCTGTTCTGAATCCTCTGGGCCACCGTGGTGATGTCCGCCGTTTCCCAGTCGTCTATCTTGACCAGCGCGTCGTAGAACTTGTCGGTGGCGTAGTAGGGATCGAGCAGCTGCTTGCGGCTACCCCAGCCCTGGGATGGCCGCTGCTGGAACAAGCCGACCGAATCGAGATCGCCGTAATTCAGGTTCCGGATACCGGTCTCCTGGTAGACCGTGGCCATGGCGATGGAGGCGGCCCGGGGCGGTAGGCCGCGCTTCACCGACATTCCCACGACGATCGACGCGTAGTGCGCCTGCTCCAGGTCAAGTGTGACGGAGTTGCCGCTGGCGGTCGCGACACACCGCTGCTGGCCGGGGACGGGAGAAGTCAAGCCCCGGCTGCGCAACCACAAGAAGGCGCCTACTGCCAGACCGACCATCAACACCACCGCGAGTACCAGGCATCCCACCGCTCGGGCCCTAGGGGCTGCCATCGGCTAGTTCGCGTGCAACGCTTCGTTGAGGGTGACCGGTTTGCCGAGCCGCGGACGTACCTCGATCGCGCCCGTCACCGAGTTGCGCAAGAACAGCAAGCTGTCCTGCCCGGACAACTCGACGGCCTTGACAATCTGGCCCCCCGGCAGTGTGACCTTCGTGGCTGCGGTGACATAGAGGCCGGCTTCGACGACGCAGTCGTCGCCGAGGGCGATGCCGATGCCGGCATTGGCGCCGAGTAGGCAGCGCTCTCCCACAGAGATCACCTGGGTGCCCCCACCGGAAAGCGTTCCCATGATCGACGCTCCGCCGCCCACGTCGGAGTCTCTGCCGACCACAACCCCCGCTGAGATGCGTCCTTCCACCATGGACGTGCCCAGCGTTCCTGCGTTGTAGTTGACGAAACCCTCATGCATCACCGTGGTGCCCTCGGCAAGGTGCGCGCCGAGACGGACCCGATCACCGTCCGCGATCCGCACACCGGTCGGCAGCACGTAATCGATCATTCGCGGAAACTTGTCAACTCCGTAGACTGTGACTTGGCCGTGGACAGCACGGAGCCGGGAGCGTACCCGTTCGAAGCCGTCGACGGCGCAGGGCCCGTACGAGGTCCAGACCACATTGGCAAGCTGGGAAAAGATGCCCTCGAGGTTGATGCTTCGGGGCGCGACGAACCGATGGCTCAACAAGTGCAGCCGAAGATAGGCGTCCGAGGCGCCGGACGGGGCGGAACCCAAATCGATCTCCACTTTCCGCACGTCCGTCCGAACGGCGCGTAGCTCGTCAGCTCCCGCTCCCTCCGTCAACTCCTGCGGTGGTCGGGTGTCGTCCGGTCGACCGATGGCCGGGCTGGGAAAGTACGTGTCGAGCACCTGGCCCGACTCGTGAACCGTGGCCAGCCCCCATCCCCAGGCCGGTCGTGCGGTTGCACCGTCAATCATGCCGGGAAGCGTAGACGGTCCCTCCCAATTCGGCGGTCGACGGAGGACCAGCGCATTCGCGCTGCTGCTCGAGTGTTCCAGTCGGTGGGGCCGCCTGAGGGGCTTCGCTCACGAGGAGCCACCCACCAGCGCTGACGCACCCATTGATCGCTCGCAGCGCCCTCTCTCTTGAGAGTGCCCCGAGCCGCGCACAGGGTGCCCGACGCAGGCTATCCGGCGGCCAGGAAAGTAGGGTTCGCCCATGCCCATGCTGAACCTCGATGGCGACCCGATCGCGCTGCTACGGGCGTTGATCGATATCGAGTCGGTCAGCGGCAACGAGACAGAGATCGCCGGCGCCATCGAGACTGCACTCCGTCGGTACCCTCACCTGGCGGTCACGCGGGACGGCAACGTCGTTGTCGCGCGCACCAACCTGGGTCGAGGCAGCAGAGTCGTCATCGCCGGCCACATCGACACCGTTCCAGTGGCGAACAACCTTCCTTCCCGGGTGACTGGTACGGGCCAGGACGGCCTAGTGGTCTGGGGACGCGGAGCGTGCGACATGAAAGGCGGAGTTGCCGTTCAGCTGGCGGCGGCCGCTGCGCTCACCCGGCCGGTCCGCGATCTCACCTGGATCTTCTACGACTGTGAGGAAGTGGAAGCGAGCCGCAACGGCTTGTCGCGGATCGGCCGGGAGCGGCCTGCTGAACTTGCCGGTGACTTCGCGGTTCTCTGCGAACCCACCAACACACGGGTGGAAGGCGGCTGCCAGGGCACCATGCGTATCGAGGTGAACCTGCGAGGATTGGCGGCTCACTCGGCGCGAGCCTGGATGGGCCGCAATGCCGTGCACGACGCGGCACCGGTGCTCCAGCGGCTTGCCGAGTATCAGCCCGCCGAGGTCGAAGTCGACGGTCTGCGCTACCGGGAAGGCCTCAACGCGGTACGGATCAACGGCGGCGTCGCCGGCAACATCATCCCCGATCGCTGTGAGATCGAGATCAACTATCGGTTTGCTCCGGACAAGTCACCGGATGAGGCAGCGGACCACATTCGAGAGGTGCTGGCCGGCTTCTCGTTGGAGGTCACCGATGTCGCCGCCGGTGCGCGACCGGGTCTGGACCAGCCCGCCGCCAAGGAGTTCGTCGCCGCGGTGGGCGGTGAGCCAAGTGCCAAGTTCGGCTGGACCGACGTGGCGAGGTTCAGTGCAATGGGCGTCCCCGCGGTGAACTTCGGTCCCGGCAATCCCAGCAAGGCCCACGCCGACGACGAGTTCTGTCCGGCCGCCGACGTCTTTGCCTGCCGAGACGCCCTTGTCCGATGGCTCACCTAGGGTTTGCCGTATGACCGACGGGGGAGGCACCGAGCGACGGGTCGAAGGCGCGATCATCCGGGGCGGCGCCCAACGGGAGGCCACGACCACCGACCAGCGGCTGTTGGAAAACCGGGGAGCCAATGACTGGGTGCACACCGATCCATGGCGCGTGCTGAGAATCCAGTCGGAATTCGTTGACGGTTTCGGCACTCTGGCGGAACTGGGCCCGGCGGTCGGTGTTTTCGGTTCTGCGCTGGTTGAGCCCGACGATCCGGTTTACGCGATGACCGAGAAACTCGCCACGAAGCTGGTCGATGCCGGGCTTTCGGTGATCACTGGAGGCGGCCCGGGCGTGATGGAAGCAGCCAACAAGGGCGCGGGCTCGGCCGGCGGAGTGTCAGTCGGCCTGGGAATTGAGCTGCCCTTCGAGTCCGGCCTCAACCCGTACGTCAACCTCGGCATCAACTTCCGCTATTTCTTCGTCCGCAAGACCATGTTCGTCAAGTACGCGCAGGGCTTCGTCGTGATGCCCGGAGGGTTCGGGACCTTCGATGAGCTGTTCGAGGCCCTCACGCTTATCCAAACCCGCAAGGTGACGACATTTCCGGTGGTGCTGGTCGGAAGCGGCTACTGGCGCGGCCTGCTGGATTGGTTGCGGGAGCGGACGGTGGCGAGTGGCTATCTGCCGGCGGCCGACCTAGAACTGCTCCACCTGACCGATGATCTTGACGAGGTGGTGGAACGGATGCGAAGCGAGCGCCCAACGGCCGGCGTGGCTCGGCGTCCGGAATGAACCGGTAGCTGCTTGAGCATTCATGACACCATCGAAGGCATGGAGTGGTTCGTCGCCGTGCTCGCCGTCGTGCTGCTCGGTGCGGCCGCCATTGCGGCGGCTGGAGGAATGGGGGAGATGAGCCGAGATCCGGTCCGCGATGTCTATCGGCAGGATCTACCGGATCGGCCGCTGACCGCTGAAGATCTGGACGGCCTCCGCTTCGGCGTCACCCTCCGTGGTTACTCGATGGCCCAAGTCGACGAGATCTTGGACCGGCTGGGCGCCGAGATCGCCCAGCGTGATGCCCGAATCACCGAACTCAGTGGCTGGCTGCGTCCGCAGGCGCCACGCGCTCCCGAGCTGCCTCGCGGGCCGAGCATCGACGAGCCCAGGCCCGTGGAATGATCTTGCGAGTGGCGTCGCAAGTCGCCGCCGAGCCACTCCACGTCTGGCGGGTCCTGATCGACTGGGCAGGCCAATCGCGATGGATTCCGTTCACCACTGTCGACATCATCAGTGATCACGACCAGGGCATCGGTGTGCGGGCCGTAGCGCTGTCGGGTTTTCGTCTCGGCCGGATCCCGGTCGGCTTGCTGGACAACTTCGTGGTCACCGGCTGGACGCCGGCGCAAGAGTTGGAGGTTCTCCATCTGGGCCCCTACTTCAGCGGAGAGGGCGCCTTCCGGCTGGAGCCGCACGATGGCGGCACCCTGGTCACCGCGACCGAAAGGTTTTCCCCGCGGGGAGGGAAACCGGTGGAGGTGATGGTCCGGCTCGGCTTGCCGCTCATGCGGGCAGGCTTCCGGCGTAGCCTTCGCGGCCTGGCGGCGATCGCCGAAGGCCGCTCATGACCGCTGCGGTAGCTGGTCCCGACGGCAAGCTCCGCTGCCCATGGTCGCTGTCACCGCCGGAGTACCTGGACTATCACGATCGAGAGTGGGGTGAGCCGGTGACGACCGTCTCCGGCCTGTACGAACGGATGACCCTCGAGGCTTTCCAATCGGGCCTGTCTTGGATCACGATCTTGCGGAAGCGTGAGAACTTCCGCGCCGCTTTCGACCAGTTCGTACCCGAGCGGGTTGCCTCCTACGACGAGACGGATGTCGAACGGCTCATGCACGATTCCGGCATCGTCCGCAATCTGGCCAAGATCGAGGCTGCCATCACCAACGCCCGTGTCATCGCCGTCTGGGGCCAGGGCTTCGCGGATCTCGTCTGGAGCTACTACGAGGCCGATCATCAACGTCCTCGCACGCTGGCGGAGGTGCCGGCACGTTCAGCGGCTTCGGTTGCGCTGTCCCAACAGCTGAGGAAGCGAGGAATCCGGTTTCTCGGGCCTACGACGACCTATGCAACGATGCAGGCGGTCGGGCTGGTGAACGATCACCTGCTGAACTGTTGGGTGCTCGTCCCCCGGCTGACTTGAGGGCCGAATGATACGGAATAATTGCCGCGGGAAGAAGCGGATCACAGAGAGGGTGGACGATGGCTGCAATGAAGCCGCGGACGGGTGACGGCCCGATGGAGGTCACCAAGGAGGGCCGTGGAATCGTCATGCGCGTTCCGC
>DATFQP010000297.1:0-4742 GCA_035264145.1 Propionibacteriaceae bacterium | reverse complement strand
GTGATTTTGCAGGCGCTGGGATTCGTCGCGGCCGGCCTGTTCGGCGCATACGCCTGGCGCCTTCGCTCGGTCGATCGAGTCGTGGCTGCAGCCGGTCTATTGGCTGCAGTCTGCGCCCTGGTTCCAGGCTTGATCACCGCGGTGATCGCCGTTGTCGCCGACCCAGTGAATCCTAGTGTTGCTGCTCGCTGGAACAGCTTCGAGCCCCGTGGCGATGACGTCCTGTTTATCGGGATTCTCCTCTTCGCCACGGCGATCGCAGTTCGACTCGGGCGAAGAATCCCCCTGCTCGGCGTTCTTGCGGCGGTCGTTGCACTGTCGTGCCTGATCCGTCTAGTTCTGGAGGCCGGCGGACAGCGCCGCGGTGCCCTCGAATCGATCGGACCGCTGTCGTTCATCGTGCTGGTGGCAGTCATGGCCGTGCTGAGTTTGCGTGGGGTCCTCAGTTCGGCCTAGCAACCTCCGCCTATACCAGATAGCGCGGTATACAGGTGGAATGGAGAGCGGCCAAGATGTCGTGGCCCTGCTGCAGCGTTGGGAAGGCGCCGGAGGAGTGTGGCGGGTCATCGGCCAGGAGGACGGCGCGGTCACGGTCGGCTTGTATCGCTGCGACGGTGGTGAGGAGGCTGACCGGTTCACCTCCAGCGATCCCGGGTTGGAGGAGCTTTTGGCCGGTCGGACCAGCAGCCATGAACCTGATCTCCGATCACCGGGGCCGACCGTGGGCGGTCGGCCCGAGCAACGCGATCGGGATCGAGACGCAGAAGGCCGAGCTCGCCAGGCGCGGCCCCGTGATCGACTCGGTCGGCCCCTGCCCTACGGTGGTGCAGGCGTCGAACCGGTGTCGGAGCAGCCGCTTCCGCCGGCGGTGACGATTTCGTCCGCAGGTGACTTGCTGGCCGACGGTCGACCGTTCTCAGCCCACGAGGTGTTCGAAGCCCGATGGAAAGCGGGTCCGGACGCCGAGCGCGACCTGTGGCAGGGGCTGGCACAACTGTGCGTCGGCATCACACATGCGGAACGGGGCAACCTGACTGGCGCTCTGCGGCTGATCGAACGAGCTCGCGCGCGATTGGCAGCCTACTCAGCCACCGGAGGCCCGACCTACGAGCTGGAAATCGACCGCATTCTCGGATGGATCCGGGAGCGGGAACGCGATCCTGGCGGCGGATCGTGGTTGCTTGGGCACCCACTTTGATAATCTCACCGCGCCGGCAGCAGCCAGCCGGATTACGTGTCGCGAGAGCATTGGATTGCTTGCCAGCATGACGACATCAAGGAATGCTCAGGTCATGGCGAACAAAACCAAGTCGCGGAACCCGAATCAGCTCAGCAGCCCCGTGTCGCATCTCCGATCCACCCCGATCGGCGACTTCGGATTCATCAGCGATGGCGAGGTGTCTGCGTTGATTTCGCCTGCCGGCTCGGTGGAATGGATGTGCGTTCCTCGCTTTGACTCGCCCAGTGTCTTCGGCAGCATTCTCGGTCGACAGGCCGGCGACTTCAGGGTTGCGCCGGTCGACGTCGCTGTACCGGCAGACGTCCGATATCTGCCCGGCACGATGATCTTGGAAACCAGCTGGGGTACCCCGACGGGCTGGATCATCGTTCGCGATTGTCTGCTGATCGGACCTTGGCACCACGAGGAAGACCGCTCGAAAACCTATCGGCGGACCCCCAACGATTACGAGGCCGAGCACATCCTGCTACGCACCATCCGATGCGCCTCCGGCGAGGTGCAAACAATTGTCGATTGCGAGCCCGTGCTCAACTACGGCAAGTCCCACGTCCGTTGGGAGTACACGAACGACAGCTATTACCAGGGTGTTGCCACGGCGGAGGGGCAGGACGTTCGCCTGACCCTCACCAGCGACTTGCGGATCGGATTCGAAGGAGGCCAGGCCAGTGCCAGGACGCTGCTGAAGGAAGGTGACGTCCGATTCGTCGCCTTGTCCTGGGGTGGTGGGGTACCGCCGAGTGACTTCGCTGATGCCTACAAACGTCAGGTGTGGACGGCCCACCACTGGCAGCATTGGCTCGCCAGGGGTCAGTTCCCCGACCATCCGTGGCGCAACTATCTGCAGCGCAGTGCGTTGACGCTCAAGGGCTTGACGTACGCGCCTACCGGAGCGGTCACCGCGGCCGGCACCACGTCGCTGCCCGAGACGCCGGGCGGTGGGCGCAACTACGACTATCGCTTCAGCTGGATCCGCGACGCCACCTTCGCTCTGTGGGGCCTCTACTCGCTCGGGTTCGATTGGGAGGCGGTGGACTTCTTCGCCTTCATCGAGGATCTGGTCGAGGGTGAGGACGACATTCAGATCATGTACGGGATCGGTGGGGAGAAGAAGCTCATCGAGCACGAGCTCGACCACCTCCCGGGCTACGCCAACTCGCGACCGGTGAGGATCGGCAACGCTGCGTACGCGCAGAAACAGCACGACGTCTGGGGAGCCCTGCTCGACTCGGTGTACTTGCATTTCAAGGCCGCGAACCACCTGGACAACCGCATCTGGCCGATCCTGGACAAGCAGGTCGGTCAGGCCCTCAAGTACTGGCGGGAGCCCGACGCGGGCATCTGGGAAGTCCGCGGCGAGCTCAAGCACTTCACGTCGTCCAAGATCATGTGCTGGGTCGCCGTCGACCGCGGTGCCAAGATCGCTCGGATGACCGGTGAGGAGGGAAAGGCAGCCGAGTGGGAGCTCGCCGCGCAGGAGATCAAGGACGACATCCTCGCCAACGGCGTCGACAAGCGAGGCGTCTTCACCCAGTACTACGGAACCGACGCTCTCGATGCCTCACTGTTGCTGGCGCCGCTGGTACGGTTCCTGCCCGCCGACGATGAGCGCATTCGCAAGACGGTTCTTGCCATCGCGGACGAGTTGACCGTCCACGAGCTCGTCCTTCGCTACAAGGTCGAGGAGACCGACGACGGCTTCACGGGTGAGGAAGGAAGCTTCACCATCTGCTCCTTCTGGCTGGTTTCGGCACTATGCGAGATCGGTGAGTACCAGCGAGCCCGCAAGCTGTGCGCCAAGCTGCTGTCCTTCGCGGGCCCCTTGCTCTTGTACGCCGAGGAGATCGACCCCCACACGGGACAGCATCTCGGCAACTTTCCGCAAGCGTTCACTCACCTGGCGTTGATCAACGCCGTGCTGCACGTGATCAAATCCGAAGGTCGGCAGCACGGTCATGATCCGTCGGTCTGGGCCGGCTCCATCGGCAACGGCAGCTGAACCATACTGGTCGGCGTGAGCGCCGCCGAGTGGGTTCCCGCCAATGCCGACATCGAGGACTTGCGAGCGGCTGCGGTCTCGTGCAAGGGCTGCGAACTCTGGGAGTCGGCGACGCAGGTGGTGTTCTCCGCGGGCAACTCGCGAGCGCCCATGGTGCTCGTCGGCGAGCAACCCGGCGATGCCGAGGACCGTCAGGGGATCCCGTTCGTCGGGCCGGCCGGCAAACTGTTGCAGCGTGCACTTGCCGAGGCCGGGGTTGCGGTCAGCGACGTCTACGTCACGAACGCCGTAAAGCACTTTCGTTTCACCGAGCGGGGGAAGCGCCGCATCCACGCGACACCACAGGTGACCCACATCCAAGCCTGCCGGCCATGGCTGGAAGCTGAACTGACCAAGGTCGACCCCAAACTGGTCGTGTGCCTCGGCGCCACAGCGGCCCGATCGCTGCTGGGATCTGGCTTTCGGGTGACGCAGCAGCGCGGGAAGGTGCTCGAGCTGCCGACGCCCGTCGGCGAGCGCCAGGTGCTGGCGACAGTACATCCGTCGTCAGTGCTCCGAGCGACCGGCGACGATCGCGATCTGGCCTATGGCGGCCTCGTCGATGATCTGCGGGTTGCCGCGGACGCTATTCGGTAGGCGGCGCGTTGACTCGGGCGAACCTTCCCGGCCTCCGGATCGTCTAGCCACATAGACACCGTCACGATGGTCGGCTGGCACGCGTCGGCCCGGAGCGAAGGAGCGCGAAGTGTTCGACACGGTCGGTGGCCTCCCCCTACACGCACTGGTCCTGCATGTCGTTGTCATCGCGGTGCCGCTGGCTACGTTGCTCGCGCTCCTGTTCGCCTATCCTCGAACCCGCAATTGGGCCCGGTGGCCACTGGCGGTGGTAGCAGTCGGAACTCTTAGTGCGACGTTCGTTACAAAGGAAAGCGGTGAGGAGCTCGAGCAAGCTCTTGGGATCCAGCCAGGAAACCCGGTCGGCGACTTGATCGAAGTGCACGAGCAGCTGGCGAACCAGCTCCTGATTTTGGTAGCGGTCTTCACCGTGATCGCGGTGGCCAGCTCGCTTCTGGTGTCGCGTCTGGATGTGGCGCCGCGCCGGCCGCCGGTCGCGATCGAGGTCGGCCTGCCGGTGCTCCTGGTCATCGTTGCTCTGGTGATGGCGTATTGGGTGTACCGAGTGGGTGACATCGGCTCCCGAGCGGTCTGGAACCCTGAGGGCTCGGTGAACTACTCGACCTCTGGCGGGGAGTAGCGGCGGCCTAGTCCCGCTTGGCGGAACACCGAAGCCACCGAGCAGGTGATCGTGGATGCCCTTGAAGCTGACGGGATTGATCGACTTGGGCTCACCATTCGACGGTGGCGGCGGCTGCAGCTCGACCGGTAGCCCCGAAGCCGTTAGCCCATGCCCATGGCGGCGGGCAAGCCGTTCTCGCCGCGGCCGGACTTCCGAGCGCGTATGGGATCGGGCGCTACGGGCGCCGGATGGAGTTGATCCTGTTTGCT
>DATFQP010000296.1:0-3515 GCA_035264145.1 Propionibacteriaceae bacterium | reverse complement strand
ACCTCGTGGACCTGGTCGGTCAGCAACAAGCAGGGCATGGCGACCGGCGCCGGTTCAGGTCACGCGGTGCTGCACGATCTCGTTGTCACCGCAACGTCGGGGCGAGCCTCCCTGCAGCTCATCCAGACATGCGCAGTCGGCCGCCAAGCCGCCACGGCTAGCCTCACCGGCGTCCGCGGCGACAGCGAGCTCTTCACCTTCCTGCGCTACGACCTGGCACGGGTATCGATCGAGACGGTTACCCAAATGGTCGAGGACAGCGGCGATGTGCTCGACCAGGCGGTACTGCAATTCCGCGGACTCACCGGAACCTTCTGGCGTCAACTTCCTGACGGATCGCCCAGCCCTCCCCTCTCGATTGAGATCGGCAATCCGCCGCACTGACGGGCTGTTCGCGAGCGGCAGGTGATCGCCCGACGCTCGCTGACGAGTGAGGGAGCAAGACCACATTTGTCTTGCGAGCGAGGGAGGAAGCGAGCGGCCACAAGAACGCGATCGCGGGAGCGCAAACTACTGCGCAAGATCAGGAAACCACAGCGCGATCTCCCGCTCGGCGGATTCGGCGGAGTCCGAGCCGTGAACCAGGTTCTCACGATTGGACAAGGAGAAGTCACCACGGATGGTGCCAGGCGCGGCCTTGCGCCCGTCGGTCGCGCCGTTGATGGCGCGGACCACCTCGATTGCCTCGTCTCCCTCCACGATCATGGCAATCGACGGGCCAGAGGTCACAAACTTGCGGAGCGGTGGATAGAACGCCTTATCGACATGCTCGGCATAGTGCTGGTCGGCCAGTTCCCCGGTGATGTGGCGGAGCTCCAAGGCGACGATCGACAGGCCCTTGGCTTCGAAACGACTGATCACGGCTCCGGCCAGGCAACGGCGTACGGCATCGGGCTTGATCAGAACGAAGGAACGCTGGGCCGGGGCGGCAGGCGCGGGTGAGCTCATGGCCGGAACCCTACCGATCCGGCGTTCAGCAGGCTTTCGCCCTGCAAGGCCGGGCGATTGCCCGGGCGAAGGCCTCCAGCAGGTTTTCGCCCTGCGAAGGTCGGGCGATCGCCCGGGCGGCGCCCAGCAGGCTCTAGCCCGATGAGGGCTGGCTGGCGTCCAATCGTTTGCCGAGCACGAAGGACAGGACCCACAGTCCGGCGAACAGTGCACCGATGAAGATCATGGTCGGAGTGAGGACGCCCAGGGCAAGCCCGACCAGCTGGGTGATCCAGCCCAGTACGTATCCCGCCGACGTGCGCAGCATCGTCGCCGCGATCAGGGCCAGCAGCGCCGCAGCACCACCGAGGCCGCCCGCCAGACTGGGCGGGACATCGGAGTTGAAGATCATCACCGGCACGGCCAGCCCGAACACGATCACCTCGAAGATCAAGATGGCCAGCAGCACATTACGCATCGGATTGCGGGCGCTGAGCGTAATCAGGTTCACGGCCACTCTCTGCCGTCGATCGACTCGTCCGCGCCGGAGTCGGCAGCGTCGGGGTCCCAGTCATCGTCCGGATCCCCATCGGCGCCGGGAGTGGCTTTGTCCTTCCGGCCCAGGAGCGTACGTGCCTCACCGACCGCCACCACCGATCCGGTGATCAGCACTCCCGGCAACCCCACGCCCGACTCCTCGGCCAGCGACACCGCGGCATCAATGGCGTCATCAAGCCGAGGCGCCACTCGCACGCGCTCAGCGCCGAAGATTTCCGCCGCGAGCTCCGCCAGCTCCTCGGCGGGCATGCCGCGAGACGTCGAGGCCACCTGCGTGATGACCACGGCGTTCATGATCTCTTCGAACACCTGGAGCAGGCCGCGCGCATCTTTATCCGCCATCACGGCGACCACACCGACCAGAGGTGCGAAGGCGAAGGCTTCGGTGATGCCGGCGGCCGCGGCCCGAGCGCCGTGGGGATTGTGCGCAGCGTCGAGCACGATCGCTGGGGACCGCCGTACCAACTCCAGTCGCCCCGGAGAGCGCACGGCTGCGAAGCCTTCACGAGCTACATCAGGGTTCAACGCCTTCATGCCAAGGAAGGCCTCGACAGCGGCCAGGGCCTGAGCCGCGTTGGCCGCCTGGTGAGCTCCGTGAAGCGGCAGGAAGATCTCATCCACCGGCCCCTCGGAGGCGTTGACCCGGAGCAACTGACCGCCGACGGCAAGTTGCCGGTCGATCACCCCGAACTCGATGCCCTCGCGCTGAATCAAGGCACCCACCTCCGCGCAGCGCTCCAGCAGCACCTGTGCGGCCTCCAGCGGCTGACCGGCCATGATCGCCTGCGCGCCCGGCTTGATGATGCCCGCCTTCTCGCGGGCGATCTCGGCGAGGGTGGTACCGAGGAGGTGGGTGTGATCAAGATCGATCGGAGTGATCACCGCGACGTCCGCGTCCGCGACGTTGGTGGCGTCCCAGGTCCCGCCGAGCCCAACTTCCACCACCGCGACGTCAACCGGTGCATCAGCGAAAGTGGCGAAGGCCATAGCCGTGATGATCTCAAAGAATGTCAGCCGCACGCCGTCGATGAGGTGGTCGTCGACGATCGCCACGTACGGCTCGATCTCCCGCCACACCTCGTCGAAGCGCTCGTCGCTGATCGGTTCGCCGTTGACAGTGATCCTTTCGGTCACACCCATCACGTGGGGGCTGGTGAACCGGCCAGTACGCAGGCCGTCGGCGCGCAACAAGGAGTCGATCATGGCAGCGGTGCTGCCCTTGCCGTTCGTGCCGGTCAGATGGATGACCGGGTAGCAGTGCTGGGGGTCGCCGAGCAGTTCGGTCAGGGCGCGGATCCTCCCGAGGCTCGGGGCCACGCGATGCTCAGGCCAGCGTGCCGTCAGCGCGGCGACAATTTCGGCGTGGGTCTGGTCGGCAGGCATAGCGACCCCAGTCTAAGTAGCGAGTCACGGCGACTTCTCGATCCCAACACCCTTAATCCGCATTCCATCCGCGCCGAGAGTGGACCCAGAGGTAAGTTCGTGGCGCAGATCGCACCAAGATGCGCCATGCCTGACCGTTCTCTAGGATTTCCCGGTGACCAGCCCGATTTCGGACACCCGACCCGACGCAGCAACGCTTGGTGCGGCGCGCGTACCGGACCGCCCGGCGTTGGAAGGTCTGGAGGATCGATGGATCGAGCATTGGCGCGAACAACGCACCTACGCCTTCGTGCGGCCGGAGAGCCGGAGCCAGGTGTACAGCATCGACACGCCACCTCCCACGGTGTCCGGGTCGCTGCACGTCGGCCATGTCTTCTCCTATACGCACACGGATTTGATCGCCCGCTACCAGCGGATGCGCGGTAAGCGCGTCTTCTATCCGATCGGCTGGGACGACAACGGTCTGCCCACCGAGCGTCGGGTGCAGAACTACTACGGCGTGCGCTGCGACCCGACCCTGCCGTACGACCCGAATTTCACGCCGCCCCCTCAGCCCGATCCCAAGCGGCAGCTGCCGATCAGCCGTCCCAACTTCGTGGAGCTCTGTCATCAACTCACCCACATCGACGAAAGAGCCTTCGAGGATC
>DATFQP010000295.1:0-4751 GCA_035264145.1 Propionibacteriaceae bacterium | reverse complement strand
GCACCAGAAACGAGCGACGCGCTCAGGTTCTGCGCAGTCGAAAGTGACTTGGATCTGCTTGACCGACGCCATCGGTCCACCATAGAGGCGCGACCCAGTCATGGCTGCGGGGGTCGCGGTCTCGCGTGACATGAGTTGGTGACCCGGCGGGCGGGGTTCACCGAGGGCGGAGGCACAACCTTGAATCTGCAGGAACGCGCCCCGGGCAACCCCAGACAGCCCCCGAGCTCGCTCACCAGCGCGCGGCGGCGCCGGCTTGGCCGCACAGGCGATTCCCCGCGCCGACCCACTCCGACGCGCTCGCTGTCTGGCAGCCATCGAGATTGGTGCGGCCCGACTGCGAGCCGGGGTCACGGGCCGCGATTGCCCATGAGCTGGGGCTGCGCCAACGTGGTCTTCGAGGTCGACGACCTGCTCGGATCGCGCCGCTGTCCTTGCGACGTAGCGGCACGAGATGTTGCGGTCGAATTGGCGCTGAGTGGAACTGTCTGGCCGATATAGGTCTGCGTCCGCCAGAACCCTCTCGCGCATATCAGCCTTGAAGCAGGGATTGGGCGCCGTCGATCCATATCTCGGTGCCGCTGATATGACTGGCCGCATCGGAGGCCAGGAAGGCGATGAGTTCGCCAACCTGCTCCGCAGACCCCGACTTACCGCCGGTGAGCGGAATGTTGCCCTCGGGATACTCGACCGGGATTTTGACGTCGTCATTCTCGGCGTTGGTGTTGTCGGCGATCTCGGTACTGATCGCACCTGGACAGATCACATTCACCCGGATTTTGTCTGGCCCGAGTTCAACCGCCAGCATCTTGGCTAGAGCGACCTGCCCCGCCTTGCTGCTGGAGTAGGCCGACGCTCCGGAATTGGAGAATATTCGGGTGCCGTTTACCGAGGAGGTGACGATCACCGAGCCGCCTCGGCGTCTCAGATGCGGAACCGCGTACTTGATGGTGGTGAAGGTGCCGACCAGGTTGATATCCAGGGTGGAACGGAATTCCTCCACGGCAAGCTCGTCGATCCCGGCCCACGTGCCATTGACGCCGGCATTGGCCACAACGACATCAAGCCGCCCCCAGGTCTCCACCGTAGTGGCAATCGCTGAACGTACGGAATCCTCATCGCTCACGTCGCAGGTCACGGTGATGGCGGTGCCGCCTGCACCGCCAATCGCTTCGGCCACTTCGGTGAGTTGATCCGGAGTCCGGCCTGCCAGTGCGACTCTGGCGCCGCGCCCGGCCAACAACTTCGCCGCTGCCTGCCCGATGCCCGATCCGCCACCAGTGATGAACGCCACCATGTCATCCATGTCGTCACTCCACTTCGCTGTATCGAAGAACTTGATCTGCGTGCGGGCAGGGATTGCCCACCGCAATTCGATACCCAAATCCTGTCGGGTCGATTCCGCATCGCCGACCGATGGCGCTTGGGTACGGGCACCTCACTGTCGTGACCGCGGAGCGCCAGTACGCTCCAACGGTGATGACTCCGTCTCCCGTGCCGGGCGCCGCCGTGACGCAGTTCGCCGTCATCGACGCGCTGCTCGCCGGCGCCTACGAGTCGGGCCTGCGCGTCGCCGATGCGCGCTCGATCGGGGATTTCGGGCTCGGCTGCGCCGATCACCTCGGCGGCGAGGTCGTCATCGTCGACGGTGAGGCAATCGAGTGCACGCTCGACGGTCCGCCGGTGGCGATGGACGACGACGACATCCTCCCGTTCGCGATCGTTTGCCGATTTCCCGACGTCCAGCGAGTGGGCCTGGGCAAGCAGGACTTCGCCGGCTTCACGGCATCCGTCGAGGGTGCGCTCACGAGCCGGAACCTGTTTCACGCCGTGCGCTTCGACGGCGTGCTGTCGGAAGTCCGCGTGCGGGTCACGCCTCGTCAGCATCATCCGTTCCCGCGGCTCGCCGAGGTGACGAGTCACCAGGTCGAGACGGTGGCGCGCGACGTCCGCGGCACGGTCGTCGGATTCTGGACGCCGGCGATCTATCAGGGCATCGCGGTCGCGGGCCCTCACCACCACTTCGTGAGCGAGGATCGCAGCATCGGTGGGCACGTGCTTGACCTCGCCGCCGAGTCCGGCGACCTTCACGTGGCGGCCTTCGCTCGCTTCGACCTGCACCTGCCGACGGACGACCTGTTCCTCCGCACGGAACTAACCCACGCCGAGGACCATCGCATCGTCTCGGTCGAGGGCGGTGTTGCGGTATCCGTGGAGGAACCGTCCTGATCCCGAACGCCTCAAAGGCTGGGCCGCGTCTCGTCCATCGCGACGCCGAATCGCTTGAGCAGGTACGGGCACCTCACTGTCGCGGGCGAGCTGGGCGTAGTCGCGCCCGACGAGCTCGCCGCCCCCAATGAGCCCGCCGCCCCACTTCTTCTTGACCCTGCCGTCGATGAACACCGTGTGGACGGCCGCGGCATCCCCGTAGTGGACGATCCGGTCGATCGCGGCGCGACGGCGTTCGACGCGAAAGAATGGAAGCCGATCTGAAGGAGCCGACATGGGTGAGTTGACGACTGCGACGCCGGGTGGGTCGACGCCCATGCTCGTGGTCGTGAGCGAGCGCGCCCTCGGCCAGACGTCTGACGAGCTCGGGCGCACCATCCGGACGCTGCGACGACACAACCTCGTGGTCAAGGTGATGGGCCATGCTGCGCCGCATCCAGAGGACGCACGAGGCTAGCCGCCGGTGATCACCGACCGCGACATCGCCCGTTGGCGACTGCACTCGCAGCTGCTCGCCGCGCCGGTCGACGGGGCCGAAAAGGTGGTGCGGTCGTTGCTGGCCGTGCAGGCCGAGAACCCATCGCAGTCGGCATGGGCGGTTGCGACCCGCACCACGTCGCCGCGCCAGGGCGACCTGGCCGACGCGATCGCCGACGGTCGCGTGCTGCGGACCCACGTGCTGCGCCCGACCTGGCACTATGCGCACGCCGAAGACGCGAGGTGGCTGCTCGAGCTCACCGCACCGCGAGTGCTGCCGACCATCGATCAACAACTGCGGCCGCTGGCCGACCGCATGACCGCGCTCACCCACGCCGTCGAGGCGATTCTCGCTGAGGCATCCGATCCCACCCGAGCTGACCTCTCCGGCGCCCTGGTCGAACGCGGCGTCGAGCTCACCGGCCATCAGCTCATGCTGCTGCTCGCGCATCTCGAGCTGCACGGTGTGCTGTGCAGTGGCGTGCCGCGCGACGGCGAGCACACCTACGCGCTGTTCGCCGATCGCGTGTCCGCGCCGAGGCGCCTCGACCGTGACCAGGCCCTCACCGAACTGGCCCTGCGCTACTTCACTTCGCACGGACCGGCCACCGCGCGCGACCTCGCGTACTGGGCCACCCTCACCGTGACCGAAATCCGCCGCGGGATCGACGGCGCCGCCGAGAAGCTCGCATCGTTTGAACACGACGGACGCACGTTCTGGCATGCGCCCGGTGACGCCCCGGCATCCGCATCACCCACCGGCCACCTGCTGCAGGTGCTCGACGAGATGTACCGCGGGTATCAGGACTCACGCTGGATGATCGACGCGGAGGGTGTGGTGCCGCGAGCGCGGGAGTCGGCGATCGGGATGGCACTCGTGGATGCCCAGCTTGTCGCTGCGATGAGGCGCACGGTCAATTCAAAGGCGGTCACCTTCTCGGTCCGGCCGCATCGCTCGCTGTACGCGCACGAACTCGAGGCCATTCGAGCTGCCGCCGCGCGGTATGGCGAGTACCTCAGGCTTGAGTCCAGGGTGGAACTCGACGCGGATGGTCGAGCCGACTAGAGCGTGTTTCCCGAGGCACCGGTCGTCGAGACGGCGGTCTCAACGCGATTGGTGCCGGTCGGGGGAGTACGCGTCCGACACGTTGCGGGACTTCCGTGAGAGGATCTCGCAGGCCTGGTCAGCGGGTGATACTCGCGCCGGCTGCCATGCGCGGCAGGCGCGGAAACGCGGTCCCGTCGGCGGTCGTTTCGGTGAGCCAGTGACGCGGTCAACCGCACCGGCTGGACCGCCGTCGGCTACCTTGCGGGCATGGGGAGGCCGGACGGCAGCTACGACGTTCTCGTCGTCGGGCTGGGGTCGATGGGCGCGGCGGCCGCCCGGACGCTCGCCGCCCGCGGCCTGCGGGTTCTAGGGCTAGAGACCTTCGGTCCAGCCCACGACCAGGGGTCCGCGCACGGTGGCACGCGGATCGTGCGTCAGTCTTACTTCGAGGGCTCCGCGTATGTGCCCCTGCTCCGCCGCGCGTACGAGGGCTGGCACGAGCTCGCGCAGGAGTCGGGCCGAGACCTTCTTCGGCTGTGCGGTGGGATCTACATCGGCGATCCCCAGAGCCCCGTCCTGGCCGGCAGCCTCGCGTCCGCGCGCCTGCACGGCCTAGAGCACGAAGTGCTCGACGCCGCGGAGATCGCTGCGCGCTTCCCGACGATGCGGCCACCGGAGCATGCGCTGGCTCTGTACGAGGGGAACGCCGGCTACGTCCGTCCGGAGGAAACCGTGCTGGCCAACGTCGACCTGGCCCGTCAGGACGGAGCCGACCTGCGCTTTTCTGAGCCGGTCAACCACTGGGCGCCGACCCCGGGCGGCGGCGTGGAGGTCGTCAGCTCACGCGGGCGCTACGGTGCGGACCGGCTCGTGCTGGCCCCCGGCGCGTGGGTGTCGACCCTGCTGTCGCCGCCGATGCCGATCGCGGTCGAGCGGCAGATCTTCTACTGGCTCGAGCCGGACTTCACGCCGCAGGTCCCCTATGAGGCCTACGCCG
>DATFQP010000294.1:0-13883 GCA_035264145.1 Propionibacteriaceae bacterium | reverse complement strand
TTGCCGTCGATCACTTCGGCAGCAGCGACGATCAACCCCAGCGCCTTGTTCCGCCGGATCTCGATCATGTACTCCTCAATGTGGTGTGGATGCTCCTTGAGATGGTCGGCGATCTGCTGTGGGCTTGAGCCTTCCTGCCGGGCCTTGCCGAGAATGAGCTGAGTCAGATCGTTCTGGTCCACACCGATGCTGTTCTCTTCGGCGATCTTGTCCAAGATCATCTGCGCCTTCAGCGTCTGCCGAGCCCGGCTCTCCACATCGGCCCAGAACTGATCCTCGGTCTTGCCGTCCTCGACCTCATCCAGGTACTGCGCCAGAGTCAGCTGGGCCGATCCGAGTTGGCCGTTGATTTGCTCCCTTCGAGCATCCTGCTCCTGAGCGACCAAGTTCTCCGGCACGGCGAATTCCACCTTGCCGAGTAACTCCTCCAGCACCGCATCACGAGCTTCAGCTGCCTGCTGCTCACGAGCGGCTTCGGTGAGCTGCCGCCTGGTGTCGGCCCGCAGATCCTCCATCGTGTCGAACTCGGAGGCCATCTGCGCGAACTCGTCGTCCAGCTCCGGCAATTCTTCCTTTTGCACCTTGGTGACGGTCACCTCGATGTCGGCTTGCTCGTCCTTGAGCGGTCCGCCCACCAAGGTAGACGTAAAGGTCGCTGACTCGCCGGCCGCTAGGCCCGTGACGGCTTCGTCTAGCCCGTCGAGCATTTGGCCGGAACCGACGGTGTAGTCCACATCCGAGGCGGTCGCGTCGGCTAACGGCTCTCCATCCTTGGTCGCCACGAGATTGATCGTCACCACGTCGCCGTCCTGGGCGGGACGCTCCACGGTCTCCCGCGATCCGAAGCGGCGGCGCAGCAGATCAAGCTGGCCGTCTACGAGATCCTCGGGCACGTCCACGGGATCGACGGATGCGGACAGGGAGGTGAAGTCAGGTAGTGAGAACTCCGGTCGGACGTCGACCTCGGCCGTGAATTCGATCAGGTCACCGTCCTCGAGCTTGGTCACCTCGAGATCAGGTTGGGCCAACGGGTTGAGGTGGTTTTCCGTCACCGCGGCGGTGTAAAAGCCCTGCCAGGAGTCGTTGAATGCCTCCTGGATCACCACGCCGCGGCCGAAGCGTTGATCGATCACCATCGGCGGCACCTTGCCCCGCCGGAACCCAGGGATGTTCACCGACCTCGCAATCTCGCGGTAGGCCTTTTCCATGCTCGGCTGCAGATCGGTGAACGGGACCTCGACCGTGATCTTTACCCGGCTAGGGCTCAACTGCTCGACTGTGCTGGGCACGCTGCTGACTCCTGTGATGGTGCGCGATGAAGGCCGTCCGAAGCTGTCCGTACGGAAGCCGCGGCAATCCTACGGTGACGCTCGAGTCGAGCCCAAACCATCGCGAGAACCACCCTGGTCAAGCCCGAAGGGGATCAGCGCGACATTGGTCGGTGCACCGCGGGTGCCCTACACTCGACCATCGGACGCCTGGCCAAGCAGGGCGGATCCGGGGCGTAGCGTAGTGGCTAGCGCGTCTGCTTTGGGAGCAGAAGATCGCAGGTTCGAGTCCTGTCGCCCCGACTCTGCGGCGGCATGGTGACCGGTAGTCTCCATCCAACCGTATTTCCCGCGGGTGTAGCTCAATGGCAGAGCCCCAGCCTTCCAAGCTGGTCATGCGAGTTCGATTCTCGTCACCCGCTCTACAGCGAAAGCCCTAGTCAATGTGGTGATCGTTCCGTCAACGCGTCGCGCTCGCTGTGAAATCCGGGCGTCACGGGCCATTAGCGGGCCATTAGTTGTCACTTCCGTGTCCGATCCGCTCATCAATCGCAGCCGCAATCTCTCGATCCCGCTTGCTGGTGGCGTGCTGATAAATCAATGCAGCGCGCATACTCGCGTGCCCCATCCGATGCATCAGCTCCCGTGTGCTCGCCCCCGACGAGGCCGCCAACGTGTTTCCTGTGTGGCGTAGATCGTGGAACCGGAAGCCCTCAGGCAGTCCCGCCTCGGCCACGCATTCCGCCCAACGCACTGATCGATGGAAGTTGTTTCGCCGCAACGCCGCCCCCGTCGGCCCCGTAGCCCTGCTCGCACGTCCGTCGTTCCTTCTGGGTCGGCGGGGGAAGAGCGCTAGCCTAAGCGCTGAAAGCGCTTGCTCAGCCGCTCTGCCGCCCGTACCGCTCTAGCATTCAGGAGAGAAGCCCCCGATGGTCACCTTGTCAGCGTCGACGCTC
Source organism: Propionibacteriaceae bacterium (assembly GCA_035264145.1). Lineage (GTDB taxonomy): Bacteria > Actinomycetota > Actinomycetes > Propionibacteriales > Propionibacteriaceae > Microlunatus. The sequence goes on along the minus strand of DATFQP010000294.1, from coordinate 11,659 downwards.
GGTGCCCCCGGAGAGAGCCTGCAGCAGGTGCTGTCCTGGCTGCAACAGGCCAGCTTTGCTGGCATCGAGCTCCGACTGAGCGTCAACGAGATCGCCGATCCCACCCTGACTCGGGCCGCGCGGCGTGCGATACGTACCGAGATCGAGGACGCCGGCGTGATGGTCACGGGCATCGCCAGCTATGTCAAAGTCGGGTCGTCGGTGGAGGACGAGATGATCCTCGGCTCGCTAGTCGGGGCACTGGACTTCGCGGCCGACCTGGGTGCCCCCGTGGTCCGCGTCTTCCTGGGCGCACCGGTCGAGCCGGGCCCGTACGACCGGGTGCCGCAGCTACTGCAGCCTCGGGAAGAGGTGAACGCGCGCGCGGCAAAGAGGCTCAACGCCGTCGCCTCCTACGCCGAGGACTGCGGCGTGCTGCCGGCAGTAGAGACCCATGACTCCCACCCCACTGGGCAGCACATTGCCGCCGTCCTCGAACAGGTCAGTGGTCCGGTGGGCGCCATCTGGGATCTCATGCATCCATGGCGGGTGGGCGAGACGCTGGAGGAATCCTGGGCGGCCCTGTCGCCCTGGCTCGCATCAGGGCGCGGCAGCGTACAGATGAAGGACGCCGACCTGCCAGCCGATCCGACCCCGCTGCTGATCGGGGAAGGCACCCTGCCCACCGACGAGTTCGCTGAGCTGCTTATCCGCGAGGGCTACGCCGGGCCGATGACCCTGGAGTGGGAGAAGAGGTGGCATCCCGAGGCCTTACCCCTGGACCGGGCCCTAACCAGCACCAAGCGCTGGCTGGACCGGCACTGGCCTTCTGCCGACCTCACCAATGCGACGGCATGAGCCGCCGTCCCCATGTCGCTCTCGCCCTATCGGGCCCTGAACTTCGTGACGCGCTGTTCTCTCCGCGGCTGCGTACCCGGCTGCATCAGCTTGCCACGTGCGACTTCAACGCAGTGATAACGGACTTCGACGAGCCGCCGGTCGACCTGAGCACCGTGGACGTGCTACTGACGGGCTGGGGCTGCCCCCGGATCGACAGCGCGGCTCTCGCCCTGCTGCCGCGGTTGGAACTGGTCGCTCACGCCGGCGGTACAGTCAAGGGTCATGTCGACCTAGTCTGCTGGGACCGCGGCATTACAGTGACCACGGCCGCGAGTGCAAACGCCGTCCCGGTGGCCGAGTTCACGCTGGCCCAGATCATTCTGGCCGGGAAGGCCACCCAAGCCGCCCAGCACCTCTACACCAAGCGTCAGCGTCGGGTCGGCCGCGAGGACCTGCCGCTGGTCGGTAACTACGACCGCACCGTCGGCATTATCGGTGCCTCCACGATCGGGCGGCTTGTGCTGGCCCGGCTGCAGACCTTTGACCTGGACGTCGTCGTCTCCGACCCAACCCTCACTGCCGATGAGGTGACCCAGCTGGGAGCAGCCCTGGTCAGCCTGGACGAGCTGATGAGTGTCTGCCACGTCGTCTCGCTGCACGCCCCGCTGCTTCCTAGCACGATCAACATGATCGGACCCGCCCAGTTGGCCAGGATGAAAAACGGCGCCACCTTCATCAACACGGCTCGGGGGTTGTTGGTGGACCACTCGGCCCTTCGAACGGAGCTCGCCTCGGGGCGGATCAACGGCGTGCTGGACGTCACCGAGCCGGAGCCGCTGGAGCCCGGTGACGTCCTCTACAGCCTGCCCAATGTTCAGCTGACACCGCACATTGCCGGCTCCATGGGAACCGAGCTCTACCGCATGACGGCCCTGGCCCTGGACGAGATCGAGCACCTCGCTCAGGACACTCCCTTCCGCTTTGCAGTCATGCGTCAGGACCTCGACCGGATGGCCTGATTGTCCCGGTGCTAGCGCGTATTCACCTATTGACGCCTTCCGCGCCGAAGCGTCCACTTAAGGCCCTGAGCTGATCAGTCGGAACTGACGACCGACCAGCGAAGTGTCTCCCCGGGCTCGGTCAGGTCCAGCCGGACCAGCCCGCACAGGCCGCGGCGGTTCTCGTAGCCGTAGGGAAGGTCGATTCCGCGCTCGATCTCTCCCTCCACCGCGAACTCGACCCACTCGTCACCGAGCGCGAACCGGACCCCCGAGTCGAGTAGCGACACCACGGTAGTTGCGGCCGAGCCGAGGTCTCGCAGGTAGGGCACGAGCAGGGTGAGCCATCCTGGCCAGCCCGGAACGGTCTCGACCAACTTCACGCCGCTGTCACCCACCGAGCCCTGCCAGCGGTAGCGCCGCGCAGCCAAGTCGCTGCCACTCATCGTGGTCTCGAACTGCAACCCGGCAGTGCCTGAACGGGCGAGTCGAGAGCTGACGTTGTGCCGGAGTGCGCCAACCGCGATGACGGGCTGGGCTCCGAGGCCGTCCCGCAACGCCAGCCCGGGAACTAGCCAGGGACCACCACTGAGGTGGCGGGCAGCGCTGACGAAGTGCAACTGACGGCCTGAGCCGAAGGTGATGTCCACCAGCCCCGTGGCGTCGTAGCTGTCGTCGGCCTCGGCATGCACCCCTATCGATAGACGCCCGAGGTGGACCGCACCGCGGTGCGTAGGCGCTCCCTCGGCCAGCCTCACCGCGGGGCGCCCGTCCAGCTCCACACTCGATGGGGGATCGTCGTCCCCGAACCCCGCGTACACTGCAGAGGCCAGGAAGCCGAGCGCCAGGGGCGAGTAATGCCCATCTGCGGTGTACGCCTCATAGCCCACGCGTAGCTCGGGGGGGAGCAGGTTCTGCACCGGGGAGAAGTAGCCGTCCGGTCGCTGCCAGCGGGCCAGTGACCCGAAGGCCCGCCACGCCCCGAGCCAGGCGCCCTCCTGGTCCGCCGACGATCCCAGCCTCAGCGTCCGTGAGCCGGTGAACAGCGCGATCTGCGCGCTCAGCACCCAGGTCTGCCCGGCACTGCGGTAGCCCGAGGCCAGAGAGCCGTCGGACAGCTGGAGGTTGAGGCTTCGGCGGAGTCCGGTGGTCAGGAAGTTCTCCAGCCGGTCCCGGTTGCGCCCGGCGTACCCCTGCAGCAGGAGGTCGGTGAAGTGGGCCCGGGTGAAGAGGTCGTAAGCGTTGGGATTCCCGCGCTCCAGGTACATCCCGAGGTCCAGGTCGAACCCAGCATCCCCGTCCTCGAAGAAGACATCGATCCAAGCGTCCAGCTCGTCAGACGACGTGGAAGATAGCCCCGCCGCCATCCGCAGCCACTCCCCGCTCAGCCATACCGACGCCCAGTTGGACGGCGGCCGTGACAGGAACGACGCTTCGACATCGACCTCGGCCAGCCGCCTCCGGAATCCGCCCCGCTCGGTGCGCTCGCCCAGGGCTAAGTAGGTCTTGAGGATCGGCGGCCAGGTGAAGTCCCGGTGGTTCAGCCGATCGGTGATGCTCAACGTTTGCCGGTCGAATCCGGACGCGTACGGCTGCCGCTCGGGGTCGGCCGTGTGGTCGATCGCCTCCGACAGCAGGCCCGCGGCCCGGTCCCGGTAGCCCTCCCCGTCCTCCAGCCTTCCTGCCAACACCGCACAGCACCACGCGTAGTAGGCGCTGCCGTACTGGGTGGGAGCCCCGAAGACGGGGTCGTGCAGGGTCCCGTTCTGGTGAAGTTGGCCAGACAACGAGTCCACTCCGACCCTCAGGATGGAGAGCGGAGTGGACTGGTTCGTCACCTCGGCGTGGCACTCACGCTCTGCAGCTGGTCCTGGTATTCAGTGCGCATCGCGTCGCCCGCCGCGGTTCGCCACGTCGACACCAGGTTCTTCAGGTCGGAGAACGGGCGACGGCCCTGGATGATGTCGTTGACACCGTCGTTGAAGCTCTTGTCGGCCGTGGCGTTCTTGCTTGCGGCAGTGTTGGAGAACAGGCCGATGGTCGGGTTGCTGACCCCGGTCGGAATCTCCAGCGACTGGTATTTGTGTTGCGTGTCGGCGTCCTGCGGGCGGCCCGGCATATAGATGGCGAACGGGGCGTCGGCCAGGTATCGGATGGGCACCACGGTGTTGGCCGTGCCGGTCTTCGTCAAAACCGGGTTGCCGGCGCTGTCAACCGTATGGTCGACGCCCTTCTCGCCGTAGAGGCGGTAGAGGTACTCCTCGGTCCCGAAGGGGGCCGCAAGCCAGTTGAGCACGCGCAGGATGGTCTTGAGCTTCTCCTTGTCGTCCTGCTTCTTGAGCAGGGTGATCGAGAAGAAGCCGCTACCTAGGTTCCAGTTCGCCAGTTGGCCGCCCTCACGCCGGTAGGCCGGCATCAAACCCAGCTTGAAGTTGGGGTTGTTGGCGTTGTCCAGGATGTACTGGGTCCACGCGGGATAGCCGTCGGCGGCGTTGATGGCCACGGTGCCCGCGTTGAACAGCTGCTTGAACGGCTGGGCCGGGTTGAACGAGTCCGGGTGCATGACCCCGGACTTCCACATGGCGATCAGGTCGGTGATGGTCTGCGCATACTGGTCGGTCTCGTACATATGCGTGAGCTTGCCCCCCTCCTCCCGCCAGATGTTGGGCTCGTCGTTCATCCGGCCGAGCAGCTGCCGGGGTTGGTTGATCAGGCCGAAGGCCCAGCGGCGCTTCTTCGCGTCGGTCAGCGCTTGGCTGGTCTGGACCAGCTCCTCATAGCTCTTCGGGGTGGGCGAGACCCCGGCCGCCTCGAACAGGTCCAGCCTGATGAAGTGGTAGGCGCCGATCGCTCCTCGCGGGATAGGGATGCCGTAGATGCCCCCGTTGAAGACGGCGGACTTCCACGTCCGGGTGGGGAGGTTGGCCAGCATCGGGTATTCCTTGACCGCGTCTCCGGACAGGAATTCGGACAGGTTGGTGAACCGCTTGTCCAACAGCTGCGGCAGGTTGGGAATCGGCGGAGGGGAGCCGTTGGGGGTCTGCAGCATGTCTGGCAGCTCGTTGCCGGCGATGACGGTGGGGAACTTCTGGAGGTAGTCGGCGTTGCTGACCATCTGCATGTCGAGGTTGACCCCCAAGCGCTTGTTGAGCCCGGCCCAGAAGCTGTTGTTGTCGGGTCCCGGGGGCGCGGCGTAGTAAATATTGGCCATCGCGGTCAACGTCTCGCCTTTGCCGGGGACTTCAGGCACCGCCTTGGGGTTCGTCTTGGGAAAGTTGCGGAACGCCGGGTCGACACCCTCCTCGGTGCCGGGCAGGTCAGGCTTCAGCCCGGTGTAGGGCACATAGGTCGGGAGCGCCACCGCACTGTTGGCCGTGGCGGTGTTGCCGGCGCCCTTGTTGCCGTTCCCGCAGGCACTCAGGCCTCCCATCCCGATCAGAACGGCAGCACCTCCGGTGCCCACGAGCAGCTTGCGCCGACTGAATGCACTGGCTGACATGGATCCTCCTTGATCCGACCCCGTCGGTCGGTTTCGTCAGATGTTCTCGGCCAAGCCGAGAACCTGTGTCTCAGCCCTTGACGGCGCCGATCATCACGCCCTTGGCGAAGTGGCGTTGCAGGAAGGGGTAGACCACCAGGATCGGCACGATCGCGATGACCAGGATGGCCATCTGGAGTGAGAGCTGCGGGGGCAGCACCTCCGCCGACACTTGGTCGCCACCGATAGTCGTCTGGTTGACCACGTAGGTCCGGAGCACCAGCGCCATCGGCCACTTATCAGTGGACTGGATGTAGAGCATCGCGTTGAAGAACGCGTTCCAGTAGGCCACCGCGTAGAAGAGCCCGATAACCGCCATCACCGCCTTGGACAGTGGCAGCACGATCCTGAACAGAATGGTGGCCGACGAGGCGCCGTCGATGGCCGCAGACTCGAACAGCTCCTGCGGCAGCTCCTGGAAGAACGCCCGCATCACGATCACGTTGAAGGCGTTGACGAGCACAGGCAGAATGAGCGACCACCACGAGTCCAGAAGGTTGAATTGCTTGACCACGAGATAGGTCGGGATGAGGCCCGGCGAGAACAGCACGGCCCCCAGGACCAGCATCAGGACCGGCTTGCCCAGGAGGGCGTTGGGCCGCGAGAGCCAGTAGGCGAGCCCGGCCGTGGCGGCGAGGGACAGCAGGGTGCCGACTACTGTGATCCCGACGGAAATGACCACGGCTCGAGTGACTACGCCACCGGAAAGGACTGCGGCGTAGGACGAGAAAGTGACGCCCTTGGGCCACATGACCATGCCGCCGCCGGCGGCATTGATCGTCGTCTGGTCTGCAATCGATGTGGCGATCACCGACCAGAACGGGATGACAACGAGGGCCACGCAGATGACAAGTGCCAGGAACTTAACCGCCTGGGTGACCGGGTTGGGCTTCTCCATCCACGGCGGCCGCTTGCCGCTCGCGCGCGCTGGTACGGAGACTCTGTCCTTGGCGACGGTTGACTGCTCCAGGGTGGTCATTTCTCGTACACTCCTCGTTCGCCGAACGCGTGAGCCAGCTTGTTGGCTCCGACGACCAACAGCACTCCCACTACACCCTTGAAGAGACCGACGGCTCCCGAAATGCCCCAGTTGCCGCCGATGATGCCGTTGTTGTAAACCCAGGTGTCGAGCACCTCACTGGCCTGGATACCCACCGGGCCCTGTTGCAGGATGATCTGCTCAAAGCCGACCGAGAGGCTACTGCCCAGCCGCAGGATCAGCAGCAAGATGAACAGTCCCTTGAGGGAGGGGAGGGTGATGTTGATCAGCCGCTGCCACGCGGTGGCACCGTCGACCGCCGCCGCCTCGTACTGCTCCTGATCGATCCGCGAGATCGCGGCCAAAAAGATGATCGTGCCCCAACCTGCGTCCTTCCAGATTGCCTGGCTGGTGACTAGCGCCTTGAACAGATCCGGGACGCCGATGATGTGCAGAACGGGCAGGTCGTGCTGCACCAGGAAAGTGTTGAGCATGCCGGCGTTGCCGAGCATCTGCTGGAAGAGGGCGACCACGATCACCCAGGACAGGAAGTGCGGAAGGTAGAAGACCGACTGCAGCAACCGCTTGAGCCGCTCGCCGGCCAGACTGTTGAGCAGCAGCGCCAGCACTAGGGGCACCGGGAAGACCAGCACTGTCTGGATCACGGTCAGGATCAGCGTGTTCCAGAGTGCGTTGAGGAACTCGGGGTTGCCGTTCCACAGGAATGCGAAGTTCGAGAATCCCACCCACTCGGACTCGGTGAACCCAAGGTAGGGCTGATAGTCCTGGAACGCGATGACGTTGCCCAGCAGGGGCAAGTAGTGAAAGAGTATGAGCGCCAAGGCGCCGGGAATTCCCAGCAGCAGCACGAGCAGCGTGTCCCGGGACAACTTTCGTCGGTGATGCGGGGGCGCGGCCCGCTGCGCTTCGTGGTCGATGACCGCGGATGCTGACCTGTCATCACCCGGCGGTCTTGGCGAGTGCTTACCAACCGGGTCGAGATTGACGTCGGAAGTCACATCGCGTCACCCCACTTCTCGGAGGGATTCGGCCCTTAGCTGTGGACATCGTGCACGTGCACCGACGTCCACGCTAAAGTACGGAAAACGCTTTCCAAGGCAAGTACGCTACCACGCTGACTTGCTCGCTGTGAAGGTCGACGCCAAGCCGAAACCGTCGAAAAGGACACCTCAGCCAGATGATCGACGCCGCCGCATCACCCTTCGACCAGCATCACTTCGACTTCTCCCCGTGGTTCTTCTGGCGCTACGCCAGCGAGGCCGAGCGCATAAGACAGGTGCAGCTCCAACAGCTGATGAGCAGCAAGACGGACGCGGTGATAGAGGAGAACTGCTTCATCAGCGAACTCGCTGCAGTGCAAACCGAGCACCTGCATCTGGGCCACGACAGTTACATTGCCGCGCACGCCTACGTCACGGGCACGCTTCGGACCGGGCGCAACTGCACCGCGAACCCCTTCGCGGTGTTGCGCGGCACGATCACCCTGGGCGACGCCGTCAGGATCGGCGCCCACACCTCGATCCTCGGTTTCAACCACACCATGACGGACCCCAACCAGGAGGTCTTCCGGCAGCCTGTCTCGTCCCGCGGTATCACCATCGGCAACGACGTCTGGGTGGGCTCCCATGTGGTGATCCTGGACGGGGTCAACGTGAGCGACAAAGCAGTGATCGCCGCGGGCGCGGTGGTGACCAAGGACGTGCCGGCCGGAGCCGTGGTCGGGGGCAACCCGGCCCGGCTGATCCGCTGGAGGGTCCCCCCCACAGAGCGCGCCGCGAGCACAGCTAGCCAGGACCTGGGCGAGCGCCTTGCCGCGTTCATCGGCCGCGCCCGGGAGCAGGCCGCAGATATTGTCGCCCGCTCCTGGAACCCCGAAGTAGGGGGCGGGCTGTTCCTCGATCGGCCGGGGCAGCCGCCAACGGTGCGCGCACAGTGCGACGCCATCGAGATCGCGGACTTGCTGCTCGGGCAGCCGCCGACCCAGCTGCCCGCCGAGGAGCAGCGCGACCGGCTCCTGCGCCTGCAGGACCCGAAGACCGGCCTGGTGCCTGCCTTGGACAGCGAAGGCCTGCCGCTGCCGACGCCCGCCGACCTCTTCGACGGCGAGGCCAACTACCACGTCCTCTGCGTCGGCTATGCGCTCGACCTGCTTGGCAGCGAGTTCGGCGAACCCGTGCACCTGGTCGCCGAGGTCACTGCACCCGAGTTGGTGGAGTACATCGAGGGTCAACCTTGGGCGGGCCGTGCCTGGAGCTCTGGAGCCTGGATCGACATGGTGGGCACGGCGCTGCGCTGGAACCTGCCCCGTGGAGTAGTAGGAGTCCAGGGTGCCGTGGAGGCTCTGTTCGGCTGGATACTGACCCATGCCGACCCGCGGACTGGTATGTGGGGGGATCCGGAGAAGAACAACGGCCTACTGCAGGTGGTCAACGGCTTCTATCGGGCGTCCCGGGGTACCTTTGCCCAGTTCGGACTGCCGCTGCCTTATCCCGAGCGGGTGATCGACACCGTGCTGCAACATGCCAAGAACCCGGCCTACTTTGCAGCGGACCGGCAGAACGCCTGCAACGTGCTAGACATCGCGCACCCCCTGTGGCTGGCGCAGCGACAGACGTCCTACCGATCGCCCGAGATCAACGCCCTGGCCACCTGCCTGATGGGTGACGCGCTTGGGCACTGGAGAGACGGGCTCGGCTTCGGTTTCCAGGCCCCGCATCCCATGACCCGAATCCAGGGCCGAAGCGAGCCGGGTCTCCAGGGCACAGAGATGTGGCTGGCGATCGTTTGGCTGCTGTCCGACCTGGTCGGCATCTCCGATCTGCTGGGTTACCGCCCGCGTGGCGTCCACCGACCGGAGCCGGCGCTCCGGGTCAGCTGAGACGTCAGCAGTCGAGGAACGGCCACAGTCGGCATCAGCCAGCGCTCTCCCGCAGGATCACCTCACCTGTGATGTCGACAGCTCCGGTCGGCTCTGCATTGGGAACGGCTGGCCGGACTCGACGGACTTGCGAACCAGCCCAGCAGCGCAGTCAGTCTGCGCCACCTCCTTACCCACACAAGCGGGATCGCCGACGACGCTGACGAAGACGCCGGCGAGGTCTACGCCGACCTGTTCGTGGACACCCCGTGCTACACGATCATGGAAACGGTTGACTTCCTGCCCCAGTTCGCACACAAGCCGGCGCTGGCCAAGCCCGGGTTTCAAGCCCGGTACTGCAACGTGAGTTATGTGCTGGCCGGGCTGGCGCTCGAACGGACCGTTGGGGAGTCCTACCGGTCCTACGTGACGAGAGAGATCTTCGAGCGGGCGGGCATGACCGAGGCCGGCTTCTTCGACCGTCGAGATTCTGTCCCGCGCGTGGCCGAGGGCTGGGACCTGGTCGACGGGACATGGCGCTCGAACATCTTCAGCTATCCGCCGATCGGGTCGCCGGACGGAGGGGCTCACGCGTCGGCCAAGGATCTGTTGATCTTTCTCGACGCAGTACGGAACGGGCAGCTGCTGACGCCCAAGTTGACGGAGGAATTCCTGACTCCGCAGGTCGCTAGGGACGAGCAGGTCCGTTTTGGGTTCGGTCTGGAGTTCCGCCGATCGACGCTGTACAAGGAGGGCAGCAACGCCGGCGTCAGTGCCCTACTCACCCGGTACGGCAACGCCGACGTCGATGCCGTCGTGCTGTCCAATGCCGAGGGTGCCGCGTGGCCGGTGATGGCAGAGCTCAACCGACGCTTCGAGTCTTGAGAGGTTCCCTCAGCCTGCCCGTGGCCGCCTATCCAGCAGCCCGTCAGGGCACCGGTGTCAGTGGCCGTGGCCGCGAAGCGGTGGCCGAAGGCCAGCCTTGACGACGGGAGAGGGCTGCTGGGCGGGCTGGGCGATGCCGATGATCACTCTCGCTCCCACTCGATGATCATCCAGCGGCTCCCGGGAGTCGAGTCCCACAACCTGCCCGCATCCCACAACCTGCCCGGGGGCCGTCGTAACCGCGTCCGGATTCCAAGTCGATCGGGGTGATCGAGGTCGGTTCGGTACGGCCTTCCCGGTGCGCTCCCCTTTGGGATCGGGCATTATCCAGATCCTCTGGGTAGGCGTCCTCGGCCTATGCCGGGCAAGGATTCCGATGCCTTCCGGGCCCGACGAAGGATATGCGCTTGGTATCCGGGCACCTCACCGTCGTCCATGTAGCGCGCCGAGCGCCTGCCGTTCACACAATCGCTTGCCCGCCGAGCTTAAAGGGTCGTCTCGTCCACGTCGAGCATGGTCCGCCACACCGCGAGCCACGATCGATCGCGGTTCTCGAACACCCACATGTCTCGACCCGTGGCGCGGTATCGACCGCCGGAGAGCTCGTACGTCATCTCGTAGGCGAAGCTCACGACGGCGGTGCCTCCGATGACATCGACCTGGGTGTCGTCCTCGCGGAACTGGAGGACGGCGGCGTTCTCGGAGAAATCGCGAAACCCGTTGACAAGCGCTTCGCGTCCAGCGACTCGCCCGGCAAAGCCCGGGAGGATCATGACCACGTCGGGATGAACCAGCCGTTCCATGTCTTGCGCATTGCCCTCCAGCCATGCGCGGTTCATCTCCCGCATGGCCGTAGCCACTGCCTCGCGTACGTCTTCATCGGTCATCGGTTATTCCTCGGGCCGGATCGCTGGTTCCGCGTAGTTCGCCTCGGTGATTCCGCTCGAAAGTCTCCCACGACTCCTAACCCCGGTCGGCACATCTGGACTCATCGCCGACCGGCAATCGACTGGCATGGCAAGCGGGAGCGCATCCACTTGACGAACTCACCCTCCGACGGAGGCCAGCGTGGTTGTCTTGCTCATGGGTCTCGACTCCTTCGCAGTCGGGATCAAGGCCCGTGTGTGGATCGCCGGCCCTGGAGCAGCCTCGAAAACCGGTTACCCGCCTTGAGTTCCTCGAGCGCCAGCCCGGGCCCGAGCCCCGAAATACAGACCGTGAGGGCCAATTCGAACAACAGCTCGATCGCATCACGGCAAGGCCCGCCGAGCTGGCCATGACACCTTCGGGACCCCCACACCATCGCTAAATGAAACGCAGTGCCTGGTGATACCAGAGTGCCGAGAAACTGCATGGACACATGGACACGATTACCGCCGACCAGCCTCGCATCGAAAAGGCTTCGGATCGCGACGTTAAAACGGAAGGAGTCGCCCCAGCAACCACATTCTTCGCGCCCTTACAGAACACCAGCGAACCGTGAAGCTCATCATCTGATTTCGTCCCGACATTGTCGTCGTTAGGACGGATGCGAGGAGACGTTGCGGGAACGTATCCGCGAG
>DATFQP010000293.1:0-4801 GCA_035264145.1 Propionibacteriaceae bacterium | reverse complement strand
AGCGGAGCTGGCCACCGTGAAGGTCACCAAGCCCTGCTGCCGGAAATCCGAGGTGGCCGCGATCTTGAGATTCGCCGGGGGTTTGCATATTCACAGCGGCCGAATCCTCATCGAGGCAGAGCTCGATACCGGTGCGGCCGCTCGCCGGTTGCGGACCGAGATCGGTGAGGTCTTCGGTCATCCGAGCGACCTGATCGTCGTCTCCGGCTCGGGCATCCGCCGTGGCACTCGCTACGTCGTTCGGGTGATCAAGGATGGAGAGGCGCTCGCCCGTCAGACCGGGTTGATCGACTCCCGCGGCCGACCGGCGCGCGGGTTGCCACCGCAGGTCGTGAGCGGGGGCCTTTGTGACTGCGTCGCCGCATGGCGCGGCGCCTTTCTGGCTCACGGCTCCCTCACCGAGCCGGGGCGTTCCATGGCCCTCGAAATCACATGTCCCGGTCCGGAGGCAGCGCTGGCCCTGGTCGGCGCGGCCCGCCGGCTCGGGATCAGTGCAAAGGCTCGGGAGGTGCGCAACATCGACCGGGTGGTCCTTCGTGACGGTGACGCCATCGCTGCGTTGCTCACCCGGCTGGGCGCCCACGAATCGCTGCTGTCCTGGGAGGAACGGCGGATGCGCCGCGAGGTCAAGGCTTCCGCCAACCGGCTCGCCAACTTCGACGATGCCAACCTGCGGCGGTCGGCACGTGCAGCGGTGGCCGCGGGCGCCCGGGTCGAGCGAGCTCTGGAGATCCTTGGCGACGACGTACCCGATCATTTGCGTGCTGCCGGTGTGTTGCGGATCGAGAACAAGCAAGCCAGCCTTGAGGAACTCGGTCAGCTGCACGATCCCCAGCTCACCAAGGACGCCGTAGCGGGCCGGATCCGCCGGCTGCTGGCCACCGCGGACCGCCGGGCCGCCGAACTCGGCGTCCCGAACACTGAGGCCAATCTGGGCGCAGATCTGCTCGAGGACTAGCCTGCGAGCGTCGGTAAGGGAGGGTCCGTTGCTGTCTGGACGACCGAGCGAGCGAGAGGGTACTTCCGCTTGCGAGCGAGCGAGGAAGACAGCAGCCCTCTGGGGCCGACCGAGCGCGAGCGGGAGGATATGAGACCACTGGGCAACCGGTCATAACGGGCCTTGTCGGAAGTCGTTAGTGTGTCATGTGGCCCCAGGCGGGGTTCGCAGACGAAGGAGATCGCAGGGATGACCGTACGTGTTGGTATCAACGGCTTCGGCCGCATCGGGCGCAACTTCTACCGAGCGCTGCTCGCCTCGGGCGCGGATGTCGAGGTCGTGGCCTTCAACGACCTTGGTGACGATGACACCCAGGCCCACCTCCTGAAGTACGACACCATCCTCGGCCGGCTGAGCCAGCCGGTGAAGGTCGTCGAGGGTGGGATCCAGGTGGGCGACAAGCTGATCAAGTCGTTCGCGGAGAAGGACCCCGCGGCCCTGCCCTGGGGTGATCTTGGCGCCGACATCGTCATCGAATCCACCGGATTCTTCACCGACGCGACCAAGGCGAAAGCTCACCTCGAGGCCGGCGCCAAGAAGGTGATCATCTCGGCTCCGGCCAAGAACGAGGACTGGACGGTGGTCATGGGCGTCAACGACGGCGACTATGACCCGGCGAACCACCACATCATCTCGAATGCGTCCTGCACAACCAACTGTCTGGCGCCGATGGCCAAGGCGCTCGACGACGGCATCGGCATCGTCAGGGGCCTGATGACCACGATCCACGCCTACACCCAGGACCAGAATCTGCAGGACGGTCCGCACAAGGATCTGCGTCGTGCCCGGGCTGCCGCTCTGAACATCGTGCCCACGTCCACCGGTGCCGCCAAGGCCATCGGGCTCGTGCTGCCGCAGCTGAAGGGCAAGCTCGACGGGTACGCGCTCCGGGTGCCGGTGCCCACCGGGTCGGCCACCGATCTCACCTTTGAGGCGCCTCGGGAAACCAGCGTCGAGGAGATCAACAACATCGTCCAGGCGGCTGCGGACGGGCCACTCAAGGGTTACGTGCAGTACTGCGAGGATCCGATTGTGTCCTCCGACATCGTGACCGATCCGGCCTCCTGCATCTTCGACTCCGGCCTGACCAAAGTGATCGGAAACCAGGTCAAGGTTGTCGGCTGGTACGACAACGAGTGGGGGTACTCCAACCGGCTGGCTGACCTGGTCAGCCTCGTCGGCCAGTCCGTCTGATCTCCCCCACTGAGCCTGACTGCGACGCGCCTTGGACTTCGTCGCTGGGCGGACGTCTCCTGGACAGGTCAGCACACGTCTGCCCGTTCGGACCGCAACGCCCTCTTATCCTCGAAAGGACCAATCGTGAAGTCGATCGCCGACCTCGGTGACCTGCGAGGCAAGCGAGTGCTCATCCGCTGCGATCTCAATGTCCCGCTGGACGGCCAGAAGATCACCGACGATGGGCGGATCCGAGCCTCACTGCCGACGCTCAATCGGCTGAGGGAGGCAGGGGCGAAGATCATCGTGTTGGCCCATCTTGGTCGGCCGAAGGGTGAGGTGAACCCGAAGTACTCGCTGGCGCCGACGGCCGAACGGCTCTCCGAGCTGTTGGACAGCGAGGTGAAACTTGCCCGCGACGTGGTCGGCGAGTCGGCGGAGCAGACGGTGGCCGGACTCGCTGACAGCGACCTGGCGATGCTGGAGAACGTCCGCTATGAGCCCGGTGAGGAATCGAAGGACGACGCCGAGCGGGCGGCGTTGGCGGACCGCTACGCCCGTTTCGGGGACGTCTTCGTATCCGACGGCTTTGGGGTTGTCCATCGCAAGCAGGCCAGCGTGTACGACGTGGCCTTCCGGCTGCCCAACGCCGCCGGTGGCCTGGTGGAGGCCGAAGTCAAGGTGCTGAGGCAGCTAACGGAGAATCCGCGACGGCCGTACGTCGTCGTGCTGGGCGGCGCGAAAGTGTCCGACAAGCTTGCGGTGATCGAAAACTTGATCAAGACCGCCGACACCCTGATCATCGGCGGCGGCATGGCCTTCACATTCCTGGCCGCACAGGGACACGAAGTGGGCAAGAGCCTGCTCGAGCACGATCAGATCGAGACGGTGAAGGGCTACCTTGACGAGGCGGCGGCCGCTGGCAAGCAGATCGTGCTGCCGAGTGACATCATCGTCGCGCCAGAATTCGAGGCCGACTCGCCGCCGACGGTCGTTTCGCCCGAGGCCATACCCGAAGATCAACGAGGTCTGGACATCGGACCCGAATCGGCGGAGATGTTTGCCTCCGGGATCCGGTCGGCCAAGACGGTTTTCTGGAACGGGCCCATGGGCGTCGCGGAGTGGGACAACTTCGCCGGCGGCACGAAGGCCGTCGCCCAAGCGCTGACCGAGGTCGACGGCCTCTCGGTCGTCGGCGGTGGAGACTCCGCAGCCGCCGTCCGTGATCTTGGTTTCGCCGACGACGCCTTTGGTCACATCTCGACCGGTGGCGGTGCCAGCCTGGAATACCTCGAAGGCAAGACGCTGCCCGGTCTGGCCGTTCTGGAGAACGAAAGGCAGTGATGACTCGCAAGCCGCTGATGGCCGGCAACTGGAAGATGAACCTCAACCACGTCGAGGCCGTCGGTCTGGTGCAGAAGCTGGCCTGGACCCTGGACGACAAGAAACACGATCCGGACAAGTCGGAGGTGGTCGTGCTGCCGCCGTACACCGACCTCCGCACTGTGCAGACCTTGATCGAAGGTGACCGGCTGGCACTCGGCTACGGGGCCCAGGACGTCTCTCCGTTCGAGAACGGGGCTTACACCGGAGACGTATCGGCGTCGATGCTGGCCAAGCTGGGTTGCCATTACGTGCTGGTGGGTCACTCCGAGCGCCGTCAGCACTACGGGGAGACCGACGAGCTGGTCAACGCCAAGGCCAGGATGGCGCTGGCCCACGGCCTCACGCCCATCGTGTGCGTCGGCGAGGGCATCGAGGTGCGTGAGGAGATGGACCAGGTCGAGTTCACGATCGCGCTCGTCTCGCAGGCGCTGGCGAATCTCACCCTGGATCAGATCGGATCGCTGGTGGTTGCCTATGAGCCGGTGTGGGCGATCGGCACCGGTCGGGTGGCCACTCCAGATGACGCCGAGGAGGTCTGCGGATCCATTCGCGAATGGATCGGCCAGTGGTACGACCGCGGTGTCGCCGAGCGGGTCCGCATCCTCTACGGCGGCTCGGTGAAGGCGAACAACGTGGTGGAGATCATGGCTCAGACTGACGTGGACGGTTGCCTGGTGGGCGGGGCCAGTCTCATGGTCGACGAATTTGCCGCCATTGCCCGGTTCTACGACCTCCCAACTCTCTAGCTGTGCTGCGGAATCCGCGCACTTCTGAGTTAGGCTACGTGGGTGCATTTTGCCGTCGTGCCGCTGATGACGACTCCGATCTTGATCTTCTCGATCGTCTTGGTGATCACCAGCATTGCGCTTGCACTCTTGGTCCTGATGCATAAAGGGCGCGGCGGTGGCCTCTCGGATCTGTTCGGGGGAGGTATCTCGTCATCGTTGGGCGGTTCCTCCGTAGCGGAGCGCAACCTCGACCGGCTGACGATAGTCATCGGTGTGGTCTGGTTCGCCGCAATCGTGGCTCTCGGCCTGCTTTACAAGCTACAGGGTTGAGCACGCGACCCGCAGAATGTCTGTGCACGCCTAAATAGTGAAAGGGAGTGACTGTGGCAGGTGGTGGAAGTGCCATCCGTGGCAGCCGCGTGGGGGCTGGACCGATGGGCGAAGCCGAGCGTGGCGACACGGCGCCACGACTCTATGTGTCCTACTTCTGTGCCCACGGACACGAGACCCGTCC
>DATFQP010000292.1:0-4812 GCA_035264145.1 Propionibacteriaceae bacterium | reverse complement strand
CGTGGGTGACAGTCAGTTGGCCGCTCAGCTGGACCGTCTGGCTCAGCAGTGGAGGAAGGCCTTCGACCCCGAGACTGGGTTGCTGGTCGATTCGGCCTACTACGAGGGCGGCAAATGGAACTATTCGTTCCGCTTGCTGCCTGATATGGATTCCCGGATCCAGCTTGCAGGCGGTGCCGACCGGTTCTTGGAGAAACTCGACGCGTTTTTCGGGTACGGTGCCGAGCCGGTCCAGCAGGTCGGCGAGCGACCCAGCGTTGACGAACTGGCCGACGGCTTTGCGCTCGATCGCTTCCAGGGCCTCAACAACGAGCCGGACATGGAAGCTCCCTGGTGCTATCACTACCTGGGCCGGCCCGACCGTACGGCCGA
This sequence comes from Propionibacteriaceae bacterium, assembly GCA_035264145.1. Classification (GTDB taxonomy): domain Bacteria; phylum Actinomycetota; class Actinomycetes; order Propionibacteriales; family Propionibacteriaceae; genus Microlunatus. The sequence goes on along the minus strand of DATFQP010000292.1, from coordinate 4,440 downwards.
AGTGGTGCATGCAGCCTTGACCAACCAATTCGGCCTTGGTCGCGGTGGTCTGCCGGGGAACGACGACTCGGGCGGGTTGAGCTCCTGGTATGTGTGGGCATCGCTCGGCCTGTTTCCGGTGGCGGGACAGAATTTGTATTTGCTGAATGCGCCCTCCGTCCGCTCCGCGCGACTGGTCTTGGGCGCGACCGAACTGGCTTTGGAGACGAGCGGCTTCGTCGAGCCCGAATCGGACGGGCCCGTGCAGTACGTCCAGTCGGTGACGTTCAACGGTGAACCGCTCGATGGAACATGGCTACCGGCCTCGGCCATTCACAGCGGTGGTGAATTGCATTTCAAGCTCGGGCCCGAGGCTTCTGGCTGGGGCCGCTCGAGCCGTCCCCCATCGATCTCCGCACGCGAGGAGCCTGGATGACCGATCAACGACGACTGGTCCTGGTGGTTCGTGCCGACCCAGTGATTTGCGGTCACTCAGGCGAGGCCAGAAACCTCGCGGAGGCCGCCTTGCTCCGTGGCTTCACCCAGGTCCGAATTGTGACCTGGCCGCTCGACATGCTGAGCCGATCGGGGTTGCCGCTCAAACCGCTCGACGGGGTGCTGCCGTACAGCGACGGCATCGAGGTCGAGCGACCCGGCCCGGTCGGTGACTACAAAGTGCCGGACGGTCGCTTTCTCGCCGGGCTTACCGGCCGGCTGGTCGAGCTATTCACCGACGGGGTCTCTACCGTCTGCATGTCGCTGTACCTGAGCCCGCACACGACCGCCGTGGCGGAGGCCTTGCGGGTTGCGCGCAGCACCGGTCTGCCTATCGCGGCATCGACGATCGCAGAGGCGGTTGGTTCCGACGTGACCAACGTTGTCCGCTCGTGTGTGGCTGAGGGCAAGTTCGGAGCTGCCGCACAGGTCCTCTCGTCCTATCTGGATGCCGACCTACCGGTCGCAGTCTCTGAGTACACACGCCAACTGGTGATCGCAGCAGCTGACGAGATCGACGCCCGGCACGGCACGACCTTCGCCGACCGCGGTCGTGAGCGCATTGCCGTCTCCTATCCGGCCATCAACACCGCGGCGTATCTGGAACTCCCCCCTGCAGAGGTGGCGAAGCGGCTGGCCGCTCGAGGGCTGACACCCGGCTGCTATGTGCTGTACCTTTCCCGGCTCGCTCCGGCGAAGGGGGTGGACGACGTCATCGCAGGATTCGCGCAGAGTTCCAGTTGCGTGGACCGCAGCCTGATTATTGCCGGCAACGGCCCGCAGGCGGCCGAGTTGAGAGCGTTGGCCCGGGACTGTCCGGCTGCGGACCGGATTCTGTTTTTCGATGACGTGGACGACGACGAGAAGCCGCACCTGATGGCGGGATGCGCTGCCTTCGTGCTGCCGAGCAAACCCCGGCCGGAGTTCGTCGAGACCTTCGGTATCGCGCTGGTGGAAAAGATGCTGGCCGGTGGCGGGCCGGTGATCACCACCGAGACGGGCGGCATCGGCGAGGCCGTCGGTGACACCGCTCTCATAGTCCCGTCGAGTAGCCCAGCTGCCGTTGCTGCCGCCCTTGATCACGCATTGACCATGCCGGAGTCGGATCGGGTCGTGATGGCCGAGCGGGCAAGAACCCACGCCCTTCAATTCGACCGGTTGATGGTCTTCGAGAGACTGCTCGCCAGAGTGCCCGCTGCCCAAGAGCGGAGACTGACGCCGGCAGGTGGATGACCGGTGTTCCGGGATTTGGGGCCGATTTGCGTGAGGCGGACATCCTCGGCTCCCCGGCCTCGGCGTCCGGGCGGCGTTGATTCCATCGGCGGCGGTCCTGCTGTGGCGGGCTCCCTCCGGCAGAGCTAGTCACGAAGTTGACCATCTACTAGTTACAAATGATAATCGTTTTCATGAGGACGCGGCGAGGCTTCCACGATGCCCTCGCGGCCGTCGCGCTTCCGCTGCTCATGGTGGGCTGCGCTGCGGCGGGTAGCGGAGCGGCAGACTCCACTCGCCCAGGGGTCCTGCAGATCGTCGCAGCGGCCTATCCGTTCCAGTTCATCGCCGAGCGAGTCGCCGGAGCTCATGCCGCCGTCAGCAACCTCACCCAGCCCGGCGCCGAACCGCACGATCTCGAGCTCGGGCCGCGCCAAGTAGCGTCAATCGCCTCGGCGGATTTCGTCATCTACGAGCGAGGTTTCCAGCCCGTCGTCGACGAGGCTGTGGCCCAGAGCGAGAATCCCGACGTTCTGGACACCACCACCGTCGTGCCGTTGCGGGTTCATGACCGACAAGACGAATCGGACGAGGGTCATACACATCAGGGAGCAGAGTCAGGGCCCGACCCTCATGTATGGCTCGACCCGCTTCAGGTGGCAACGATCGCCAACTCGGTCGCTGATCGGCTGGCCGCCATCGACCCCGCCGGCGCGGCGGACTATCAAGCGAATGTCACCCGGCTCGACGGACAGTTGACTGACCTTGATGCCCGCTTCCATGCCGGACTGACGTCCTGCAAACGCGCCGAATTCATCACCACGCATGCCGCCTTCGGATACCTGGCCGAGCGCTACGGGTTGTCTCAGATTGGGATCAGCGGGCTGAGTCCCGATGACGAGGCATCCCCGGCCCGGATCGCAGATATTCAGCAGGAGGCAGCAGCGCACGGCATCACCACGATCTTCTTCGAAACGCTCGTCTCCCCTGCGGTGGCGGAAGCGGTAGCCAGTGATCTTGGCTTGGTCACCGACGTCCTGGATCCGATCGAGGGCATCACTGCCGACTCGAGAGGCCGCGATTACCTCACCGTGATGGCGGCTAACCTCGCGGCTCTGCGAAAGGCCAATGGGTGTCCATAGGGACGGCGCCAGAGCGCACTGACGTCATCAGCGCCGAGAACGTGACGGTCCAGCTAGGTGGTCTTCCCGTCCTCCGCGGCATCGATCTTGGGGTGCATCGGGGCGAGGCAGTGGCGCTGATGGGCGGCAATGGATCCGGCAAGTCGACACTGGTTCGATCGTTGATCCGGCTGCTTCCCTATCAACGCGGGGAGGTACGCCTCTTCGGGACTCCGCTGAACAGCTTTCGAGCCTGGCACCGAATCGGCTACGTACCACAACGCTCGGCGCCCGTGCTGCCAGGAGCCAAGGTCAAGGAGGTGGTGGCCTCCGGTCGATTGGCCCGCCGTAAACCGTTCCTCCCGCTCGGAGCCGGCGATCGCAGCGCGGTGTCGCAGGCGCTGGCCGTTGTCGACCTGGCTGACCGGGCGACGTCCGAGATGACCACGCTCTCCGGCGGACAGCAGCAGCGGGTCTTGATCGCTCGAGCGCTGGCCGGCGAGCCGGATTTGTTGGTGTTGGACGAGCCGACCGCCGGGGTCGACCTGAGATCCCAACAAGCCTTGGCCGACTTGCTGGCTGAGCGTGTAGCCGCCGGCGCATCGGTGCTGGTCGTCCTGCACGAGGTTGGTGCGCTGCAGTCCCTGCTGGATCGAGCCGTCGTGTTGCACGAGGGCAGAGTAATCTCCGACGGTCCGGTCGTCCCATCGGATGAGAGCAAGCGGTTGGCCAGACATGAACACGACGAGCAGCGGCCAATCCGTGACCAACCGTGGCTCGGCGGGGCGGTCGAGCGTTGATCGAGGTGCTCGCCTTCCCCTTCATGCAACGAGCTCTGCTCGCAGCCCTGCTGACTGGACTCATGGCACCGGCCGTCGGGACATATATCGTCCAACGCAGGTTGAGCCTGCTCGGCGACGGGCTCGGGCACGTCGCGATCGCCGGTGTCGGCTTGGCCTTGATCACCGGCCAGGCTCCCATTCCGGTCGCCGTGGTGGTCTGCGTGGCGGGCGCAGTGCTCGTGGAGACGCTTCGCGAGTTCGGTAAGGCCAGTGGCGACGTCGGGTTGGCGATCCTGTTCTACGGCGGACTGGCGGCTGGCGTGCTGATGTCGGGGATCGCCGGATCCGGCGCCGCTGCCCTATCGGGCTACCTGTTCGGCTCTCTGACCACCGTGACCCGGAGTGATCTGATCATGGTCGGCGCACTGGCCGTGGTCGTCTTGGTGCCCGCCATCGGACTGGCGCCGCAGCTGTTCGCCGTCTGCACCGATGAGGACTTCGCCCGAGTACAGGGCCTGCAGGTTCGCTCTTACAACATCATGATCGTGGCGCTCGCCGCGATCACCGTCACATTGGCCATGCGTACGGTCGGCTTGTTGCTGGTGAGTGCCTTGATGGTGATACCGGTGGCTGCAGCCTCCAATCTGGTCCGAGGCTTCTACGCCGCCCTCGGGTGCGCGATGGTGGTGGGCGTCCTCGTGTCTGTGGGTGGTGCGGCAGGCGCGTATTACGCCGACACCGCACCGGGTGCGCTGATCGTCGTGCTGGCGATTCTCGTTTTCGTCCTCACGCTGCCCGCCTCGGCGCTGCTGAGGCGCCGTCACCAGGCGGCACTTGAGCTTCCGGAGTCG
>DATFQP010000291.1:0-3468 GCA_035264145.1 Propionibacteriaceae bacterium | reverse complement strand
TGAATCACCCGCTCGAAGAGGGGCCTCTTGGTACCGATTGTGCAGTCAGCCTCCCCCTTTTGTTCCGAGACGGTGACGGCACCGTGGTCGACGACGACCAGCCATTGGTCCACTCCACCGCCATTCCCATTACTGAGATCGAACCGCACCTTGCCTTGCATGTGACCCAGTAAGGGGTTGTAACCCTGTTCCCCCAACTCGCGGAAGAAGCCGCTGATTGTGTCGGCCACGCCGTGTCCCCCTTTTCAGTTCTGATAGGGACGGATCGTTCTGCCGCTCCGGTCGATGGCAAGCAGACTTCTTGCCGTGAATTTCTCGGCCGGCCGGGCAGGCGTCCAGTGGGCCCCTACCTACGGGTCATCCTAGAGTCGAGCCCGGCGCTACGGCGCGCAAAAGAAGAACTGGGGCCTTAATCGCTAGTCGTCCAGGCTGCCCATGGTCAAGTTGACCGTCGTTCCCGTCATTCCGCTCGCCTTCTCCGACGCCATGAAGACCGCAACGTTGGCCATCTCCTCGAGTGTCATGAGCCGACGCGGGTGGGTCCGGCTCGCGAGCGACTCCTGGAACTGCTCCCAGGAGATTTCCGATGCCTTGGCACGGGGTTCGAAGAAACGTCTCTTTGATCCGACCGACTCCGGCATCGCCTGTGGCCGCAGACCGACCACGCGAATGCCCTGAGGGGCCAGCTCCGCGGACAGATCGCGAGTGAGTGCCTCCTTGGCGGCCTGGGCCGCTCCGTAACCGCCCACCTGGGGGATTCCCGTCCGTGAGTGGAGTGTGGTCACGGTCATGATCACCCCCGATTTGTTCGGCAGCATCCGCCGGGCGGCCAGCCGTGCGGTCAGAAAATACGATCTGGTGTACGTCGTGATCGGCTGGGAGAACTGCTCGACATCCAGCTCGACCAGAGGAACGCCCAGAGTCGTCATATCCGGGATCCCAATCGCGTTGAACGAGATATCGACGCGGCCCGCGGTATCGATGACGGACTGCAGATGCTTGTCCACAGCCTGCTCGTCCAGAGCGTCGATCTCCGCCACCTCGGCCGATGCGCCACTTGACGTGATGTCTTTGGCAACCGCGTCTACCGGTGCGAGGTGGCGCCCGGTGAGAAAGAGCTTGGCGCCCTCGTGCGCAAAGGCAAGTGCCACAGAGCCGCCGATGGCGCCCCCGGCTCCGTAGATCACCGCAACCTTGTCCTCGAGCATCATCTGCTGGCTCCCTTGGACGATGCAGGCATCGCGTCCTCCCACCAGGCCAGTACCCGTGTGCCGTAGAACGTGAGCCACTTGGACGGCTCGTCGGGCGGCACATCGACCTCGAACCAGACCCGGCCGGGGTGGCGGCGCTCCTGTAGCCAGGTTCCGTCTGGACGGCGGGCGGCGCGGATTACTTCGATCGCATCCGCGAGTCGAGGATCGGGCTCGGTGCCGTCGTGCATGGACGCCGCCCGGAAGTAGTCCGCCGCGTTCAGAACGCTGTAAAACCACCGGAACGGGTAGGCGAAATGGGTGACCCACGGCCCTACGAACTCGCCCGTGGAGAGGGTGCGCATCAGCCGACGCTGCAGCAGGTATTCCTCACCCGCTCGGCGGGCAGTGCTCAGTGCGTCATTGCCGCCGGTCCCCGCCTCGTAGTACAGCAGTCCCTTCAGGGAATTGAGGGTGGAATGGAACGACGAGCGGGTGGAGCCTTCGACCCACTCGCAGTTCCAGCCGCCGTCGGCCATGCGGTGGTCGAGGAACCACTGGGCGATTCGCGAGACGTCGGTCCCCAGCCACGCACCGTTGGCGAGCGTGTACGCGTTGATGCAGCAGTCCACCTCGCCGCCCCAGTACGGCAGGTCGTTGTACTCCCAGCGGCTGTTCGCGGCAAGCAGCTCAGCCGTGCCGGCGAGCGTAGCGGCATCGAGGCCCCAGTCGCGAAGCGTGTTCAGCGTCCACGTCGTCGCGGTCCACGGCTGCCCCGCGTCGTCGGCCGCCTCGGGGCCGTGAAAGTCGAAGTCGCCCGGAAAGTACGCCCCGCCGGCCCACTGCCCGTCGGGATCTTGCAACCCGAGTAGCCGCGCCCCGAAACCCTCGGTGGCGATTCGGGCACGTGTCGCCTCCCAAACCTGCTGCGGGGCGCCCACGAGGTCGCGCTCAACCTGCCAGCGCAGCGCCGGGTCGGCATCACGCAACCATTCGAGCAGTGCGGGGTCGAGGGTCATCGCCGGCAGGCTACCAACCGTGCCGCCGCCATGAGCATTGGCTGATAACTTGCCGGTCTGGCATCGATGTGACGCTGCCAATCCGACAATTGAACGAGATCCCCGACAGTCCTGTCATCGGGCTCGGCCAGGAAGCGGCTTCCGTGCGACCCGGATCGCATAGCCGACCAAGCACGCCGCGCCGATGATGCCGAGCAGCACGCCGAGGTTCGCGGTGAAGTTCTGCAGCAGCAGCGCCTTGCTCGGCGGCTGGCTGCCCTGCCGATAGATCAGCGGGATAGCGATGACCGTCACTGGCACAGCCGCGATCAAGGCGGCCTGTAGGTAACGGCGGCCGCGGTCCGGAATCAGCCGTCGCAGCAGCGAGCTCACCGCGATCACTACCGGTGAGACCACACCATGGTGAATGAGCACCGCCGCGACCATCCACACCGCTACCCGCGCGAGAGTCTGGATGGGGATGTGCACCAGCAGGTTGACGATGCCGTACAGAACGACCAGGACGCCGAGGATGCCTAGCACCAACCGCCAGAGGCCCATCAGAGCACCTCGATCTGAGAGATCCATTTGGTGTTGAGGACTTCGGGTCGGTTCGGTGCCATGAGACGCAATGGGTAGCCCTGGTCCAGGCTCAGCCGTTGACCGTTGAGATGCGTGGCGAGCAGGGCGGCGGAGAGCTGAGGTCCGAAAATCTGGGATCGCCTGAAGCCGCCGGCCCCGAATGAGACCACGGCAACGTGTGAGTCCGCGTTGCCCCCGGCCCGCTCGACGACATCGAGCAGGCGCAGGCCGCGCCAACTGGCGTCGATGCTCCAGCCTTCGACGGCGGCTGCCGGAATCCGCGCATCTTGAACTGCCTGCTGCTCGATCTCGGCCAGGGTCAGCCTGTACGGCCGGGGCCCGTCGATCTGCAGCGTCCAGTCAGCACCGACGGTGGCCGCCGACACCTTGGCCTCCTCGGCCGTCCGGTTGACCGGAACCCCTTGCGGTCCCTTGCTGGGCTGCCGGGCGGCCAGCAACCCGATCCGTTCCAGCGGGGTCAGGGCCTGCCCGATGGAGGTGACCACGACGATGCCGATCCCGGCCGCGGCGGCGGTCAGGACACCGCGCCGGGAAATGCCCGGCGTGACCGGTGGCGGCAGGTCGCCGGCCACGCTGTGCGACTCCGGGTTCTCGTTCCACGGGCGCTCGGTGAGCACGTCGCCCTCCGGCAGCTTGGTCTGCAGCCCGTAGCGGATGTCGGGAAGCTTGACTCCGAT
>DATFQP010000290.1:0-4631 GCA_035264145.1 Propionibacteriaceae bacterium | reverse complement strand
TCCGGTGGAGTGGAAGCCGGTGCTCACCGACTCCAGTGCCATCCACGAGATCATTCTGGCCGCGAATGCGGATTCGGACTGCATCGGGCTGATCGGCTGGATGCACACGTTTTCGCCGGCCAAGATGTGGATCACCGGCCTTGATGCGCTGAAGACTCCGTTTCTGCACCTGCACACGCAGGCGAACGTGTCGCTGCCCTGGGCGGAGATCGACATGGACTTCATGAATCTCAACCAGGCCGCTCATGGCGACCGGGAATTCGGCTATATCCAGACCCGACTGGGCGTGCCGCGAACAATCATCGCCGGCCATGTCTCCGACCCGACCACCAAGGCCCGGATCGTATGTTGGCAGCGGGCCGCCCGCGGCGTCGCGGCGATCCGCAGCCTGAAGCTCGCCCGGTTCGGCGACAACATGCGCAACGTCGCGGTCACCGAGGGTGACAAGGTCGAGGCCGAGCTGCGGTTCGGTGTGTCGGTGAACACCTATGGCGTGAACGACCTTGTCGAGCGAGTAGACGCCGTTTCCGACTCTGAGGTGGAGGACCTGCTCGAGGAGTACGCCGACGCGTACGACATCGCCCCCGAGCTCCGAGCGGGTGCCGATCGGCATGAGTCGCTTCGTTACAGCGCCAAGATCGAGGGAGGCCTGCGGTCGTTCCTTACCGAGGGCGGCTTCGGCGCGTTCACGACGAACTTCGAGGATCTCGGCGGGCTGAGGCAACTGCCGGGTATGGCGGTGCAGCGGCTGATGGCCGACGGCTACGGCTTCGGCGGCGAAGGGGACTGGAAGACCTCGGTCATGTTGCACACGATCAAGGCGATCGGCGCAGGCGCATCGGGTGGCACGTCGTTCATGGAGGACTACACCTACCATCTCGGGCCCGGCACTCCGAAGATCCTGGGTGCGCACATGCTCGAGGTCTGCCCCACCATCGCCAAAGACAAGCCGCGAATCGAGATCCACCCGCTCGGTATCGGCAATCGCGAGGACCCAGTCCGCCTCGTGTTCGACGCCGCACCCGGCCCCGCCACCATCTTGGGGATTTGCGACCTCGGAGACCGGTTCCGGCTCGTGCTCAATGAGGTCGACGTCGTCGCCCCAGACGAGCCGCTGCCCAAGCTGCCCGTTGCCCGGGCCGTATGGGAACCTAAACCGGACCTGGCAACAGCGGCCGAGTCGTGGATCACTGCGGGCGGTCCACACCACACCGTGTTGTCGACCGCGGTCGATACCGATCAGCTGGCCGACTTCGCCAACCTGCTCGGGGTTGAGCTGTTGATCATCGACGGCTCCACAAGTCGGCGCGACTTCGCCGAGCGGATCCGCTGGAACCAGGCCTACTACCGCCTGGCCCAAGGTTTCTAGCGGACCGGTCATGATCAACGAACTTGTAACGGACACCCGCGAAGCCATCAACCAGGGCCGTACCGCCCTCGGAATCGAACTCGGCTCGACCAGGATCAAGGCGGTGCTGATCGGACCGGACCATGCGCCCGTTGCCGTCGGCAGCCACGATTGGGAGAACCAGTTCGTCGACCGGATGTGGACCTACTCTTTGGACTCGATCTGGGCCGGCCTCCAGCAGTGCTATGCAGCCTTGGCCGCGGACGTTCAGCAGCGTTACGACGCCGAGTTGGCCTCGGTCGGCTCACTGGGCGTCTCGGCCATGATGCATGGCTATCTGGCCTTCGACTCCAGCGGCGAGCTGCTGGCTCCGTTCCGGACCTGGCGCAACACCAACACCGGTGACGCCTCCGAGCGGCTGAGTACCCAGTTCGGGCACAACATCCCCCATCGGTGGAGCGTCGCGCATCTGTATCAGGCCATCCTCAACGGCGAAGATCATGTCGGTCGAGTCGGGCACCTGACCACGCTGGCGGGATACGTCCACTGGCAGTTCACCGGGGAGAAAGTGCTTGGCATCGGCGATGCCAGTGGCATGTTCCCGATCGACATCGCCACCGGCAACTACGACGCCGCGATGCTGAGACAGCTCGATCAGCTGGCTGCGGAGGGTGGAGTTGAACTGGCGTTGGCTGACCTACTGCCCACGATCCGACGGGCCGGGGAGGAGGCGGGCGCACTGACCGAATCGGGTGCGAAGCTGCTCGACCCGACCGGCAGGCTGCGTCCCGGGGTCCCGATGTGCCCGCCCGAGGGCGACGCCGGGACGGGCATGGTGGCCACAAACTCGGTCGCTCCGCGCACCGGCAACGTAAGCGCCGGCACCAGCATCTTCGCGATGGTCGTGCTCGATCGCGAGCTCAGCCGTATGCACAAAGAGCTGGATCTCGTTACCACTCCCGCCGGGGACCTGGTAGCCATGGTGCACTGCAACAACGGTGCAAGCGAGCTGAATTCCTGGGTCAGCCTGTTCGCGGAGTTCGCTGCGGCACTCGGCGCCAAAACGAGCTCCTCGACAATCTTCGAGACGTTGTTCCGATCCGCTGCCAATGGTGCGCCCGATTGCGGCGGGCTGATGTCCTACAACTACCTCTCCGGTGAGCCGATCACCGGACTGCACGAGGGGCGGCCGCTATTTCTGCGCTCCCCCGACAGCGCCTTCAATCTGGCGAACTTCGCGCGGACCCATCTGTTCGCCTCCCTCGCCACCCTGCGGATCGGAATGGATGTGCTGCAGAAAGAAGAGGGTGTCCGGCTAGACCGGATGTTCGCCCACGGCGGGCTCTTCAAAACCAGGGGCGTCGCCCAAGGGTTCCTGGCCGCCGCCGTTGACACGCCGGTTTCGGTAGGCGGCATCGCCTCCGAAGGCGGGGCCTGGGGGATCGCGGTTCTCGCCGCGTTCCTGACCAGCCGAGGGTCCGCGGAAAGCCTCGACGACTTCCTCAACACCCAGGTGTTCGCCGACAGCAACCTGGAGACGGTCGAACCCGTCCCGACTGACGTCGCCGGCTTCGACACCTTCATACAGCGGTACATCGCCGCGCTGCCGGTGGAACGGGCGGCGGTCGAGCACAGCTGACGGACGAACAAGCACCGGCACGATGATCCCTGTTGGCCGCTGGAGCACCGGCTGACGGAGCTGTGCTCGAGCCTGGAGTCACAGCTTCGCGATGGCGGCGCTGAGGAACTCGTCCCGCCGATCCGCTGCCAAGGGACTGTAGGACTCGGTGGGAGTGTTCAGTGCTGCCACGGCGTCCCAGTACGGGACATCATCGGCCTGCACACCGCTGGCCCGTTCCCACCCTTCCAACACATACGTCGGAGCATCGTGGCCGTAGAAGATCGCTACTTGTTTCCGCAGCTCACCAAGGTCAACGCCCGGGTTGCCGACACCAGCCGTCTTCCAGTCGATCAAAGCGTGAACCCTGCCGCCAACGAGCACCGTGTTTCCGGGCCACACATCACCGTGGACGAACACGGCCCGCCCCTCCGGCGGCGAGATTGCCTGGACTCGTTCATCGGCGAGCTGGAGCAGAGCCGTGGTTGACATCCGTCCCAGTCGACGTTCCTTGGCGAAGTCATCGACCGCGATCGGTCGAGGCCGAAACGGCAGATGCGGTCCCGGAGCGAGAGCGAAGCAGTGGACTTGGGCGATCACGGCACCAGCCGATCGGAGCAGCCCGGGCGAGCCCTTGGCCGGCCACCTACTCATGCCCGCGATGACCGTCTCCAGAGTTACCGGCACTCCGGCGTCACGACCGTCGAAATCGGTGGCGAGCAGGCGGGGAGCCGGCAAGCCGTAATTCTCGGCGACGGCGAGCGCCGCTGCGTTGGTGGCGATTTGGTCGGGTCCGATCCGCCTACTCGGAGTCCGGAGCACCACCGCAGATAAGGAGTCGTCAGGAGATCTCAGATCTATCCACCACGGGCTCTCCCCGTCGTGCAGGGAACGAATGCCTGTGACCGTTACGCGCCCGCCGACCTGGGCTTGCAACCATCCAAGCGTCTGCTCGGTCAGACCTGGGCTGCTGTGATTACCCGTCCTGCACTGGACGACTCTGATCCATGCACGGGTCGACGTCAAGAAGGATTACGGCCGATACAGCAACCCCGGCGTCATTCGCAGCGAACTGGGCGGCACCGGACGGAACATCAAAGCTGGAGCGAAGGCGGAGGCTTCCAGCCGATGAGACGGAGCTTCTTCATAAAGTTGGAAGCGTCGAATCGGTTAGGGGTTGATCGTTATGAGCACCACAGTTGTCGAACGACAGGAAACCGGACTAAAGGCGGTTGTGCAGCGCCGTCCACTCGCCACTTTCCTTCTTCTGGCCCTCGGCTCGGTGTACATGCTGTCAGTGATTCCCATTCTTATGGAGTACGACGTCATCCCGGGCAAAGGCTTCCCCTCCCTGCTTGGGCTCGATATGGAGAGGTTCTCGGCTGCCGTGCTAACCATGCTGCTATTCGGCTCGGCACTGCTGGTGACCTATCTGGACGGTGGCCGGCGGGCGGTACGGCAGCTCTTCCGACGGATCCTTCGCTGGAGAGTCGGTATCGGCTGGTGGCTGACGGCGTCTCTTGGTCTGCCGCTGCTGACCGTGCTCATCGCAGTGCTGTTCGGCGACACTGCCGTGCTGCCGGGTGGAAGCGTGCTCTGGCGGGAGCTTCTGGGACTGCTTGTCGCGTGGCTCCTGATCAACCTCTGGGAAGAAGCGGCGTGGGC
>DATFQP010000289.1:0-15192 GCA_035264145.1 Propionibacteriaceae bacterium | reverse complement strand
TCCAAACCCAACAGGTGACCATCCGCCGTCGCCGACGTGATACCTGTGAGACATGCGGATCGATCTGCACACCCACTCGTCCGTCTCAGACGGCACAGACGCTCCGGAGGAGCTCGTCCGCAAGGCTGCGATAGCCGGCCTCGACGTGGTGGCGTTGACTGATCATGACACCTTCGACGGCCTGAATGCGGCCGTTGCCGAAGGGCAGCGAATCGGTGTGCAGGTGCTTCGCGGCATAGAACTGTCCTGTTCGAGGCGAGGCGACAGTGTGCACCTACTGGCTTATGGCGCGGATCCGTTGAACGCCGACCTCGTCGCCGAGATGGCGCTGGTGCGTGGTGGTCGCAAGGGTCGTCTAGCCGGGGTCTTGACGAAGCTGGCCGAGCTCGGCGTTCCGGTGACTGAGGCCGAGGTCATGGCCCAGGTTGGAGATTCGCCGTCGGTCGGTCGGCCGCACATCGCCGACGCCATGATCAAGGCTGGTCACGTCCGTGACCGTGAGGAGGCCTTCGACCGATTCTTGGCCGAGGGTGGGCCGGCACACGTGCAGCGCTATGCCATCGAGCTGGAGCGAGGCATCGACCTGGTGCACGCCGCCGGAGGAGTGGCGGTCATCGCTCACCCGTGGGGACGAGGCCGCGAGCACGTACTACCCCCGGCGTTGCTGAGCGCGCTCGCGGCCGAGCATGCTCTGGACGGCGTCGAAGTAGATCACCAAGATCATGACGCGAACACCCGCGCTCAGCTTCGCACGCTCGCCGCGGAGCTAGGTCTGCTGGTCACCGGGTCCAGTGACTACCACGGTACCGGCAAGCTCGATCACGATCTTGGCTGCAACACCACCGCTCCGGAGGTGTACGTCGATCTTGTCGGACGACTTCGGCACTAAGGATGGGCGCGACCATCACGACGTGAAGAACCCAAAACAGTTCAGGTCTCCGATGCCGGCCGGCGGATGCGTCGACGTCGCCGACGCCGAGGGGCGGGTTCGGCGTCCGCGACAGCCTCGGGAGGTTCGGCTGCCGACTCCGCGCTGGCCTCCTCAGCGCGAGCAACCGGAATCCCGTTGCGCAACCGCCGGCGCGTGCGCGGACGCCGCGTCGTCCGTTCGCGCGGTTGGATCCTCAGTTCGGCCGGCTTGGAACGGGGTGGGGCGATGCGACCCTTCGCTCCCGGATCGATACCGAGATCGTGGTACAGATGTGGCGACGTCGAGTAGGTCTCCTGCGGCTGCTCGAACGGCAGGCCGAGGGTGTTGTTGATCACCTTCCAGCGGGCCTGGTCGGCCCAGTCGACGAAAGTGACCGCGATTCCGGAGGCACCGGCCCGGCCAGTCCGACCGATCCGGTGCACGTAGTTCTTGTCATCCTCCGGACACTCGTAGTTGATCACATGGGTCACACCTTCGATGTCGATGCCGCGGGCGGCAACGTCGGTCGCCACCAGCACGTCGGCCTGTCCGTCCCGGAACCGCCTCAGCGCCTTCTCGCGCAACACCTGGGAGAGGTCACCATGGATGGATGTGGCGGCGAACCCACGCTCGACCAGATCGTCGGCCACCCGCTGCGCCGAGCGCTTGGTACGGCAGAAGATCATTACTCGATGGCGATTCTCTGCTTGCAGAATTCGCGCCACGACTTCCGGCTTGTCGAGATCGTGCGCCTGGTAGACGAACTGCGCGGTAGTTGGCACGGTGGTCGTGTCGGACGGGGACTCCGCCCGGATGTTTACTGGGTGCCTCAGATGGCGCCGAGCCAGCGTCACGATGGCAGCCGGCATGGTCGCCGAGAAGAGCATGGTCTGGCGGAGTTCGGGTGTCTTGCTCAGAATTCGTTCCACGTCCGGCAAAAAACCGAGGTCCAGCATCTCGTCGGCTTCGTCCAGGACAAGCACCTTGATCTGGCTCAGATCCAGCATCCCACGGTCGCCAAGATCGAGTAACCGGCCAGGTGTCCCCACCACCACCTCGACTCCGTCGCGCAGAGTGTCAACTTGGGTGTCATAGCCGACACCGCCGTAGACGGTGACGATCCGTGCCGGACGCTTGGCCGCCGCCGCGGCAATGTCGGCACTCACCTGTAAGGCCAGCTCACGTGTCGGGGTCACAACCAGTGCCTGTGGCGCACCCGGTCGGGCAAGCTGAGCAAAGTCCCGTTCACCTGGTATCACAATGCGCTGCAGGATGGTGATCCCGAAGGCTAGAGTCTTGCCGGTTCCCGTTCGCGCCTGCCCGATCATGTCCGTGCCAGTCAGCGCAATGGGAATTGCCATCGCCTGGATCGGGAAAGGATGAATGATGTCCGATTGCGCCAGTGCATCGGCGATGGATGACAGGACCCCTAGATCGCTGAATGTCTTGCGACCCGCTGCCTGAAATTCTTCGCTCAGTATCGTGCCTTTGATTGCGTGATCTTGTGGCCAGCGGTGTGCAGCAGAGCGTACTGCCGCCATCTGCGACGTCGGCCCCCCAGCCTGAGCCGCGAACGTGCGTAGTCTAACGGCATTTTCGTGGCAGGGCGCGACCGGTGAGCCAAGCAAGGCCGGCCTGTTTCCGGCGTACTGAGCGGGTCATGCTGAGCGGTTAGGCTGCGCCCATGAGCGAGGAGTCGATCACGCCGGCGGAGCCGTGGGCCGATGACCTAACTTATCGGCAGGGCGTGGTGGACCTCCTCGGCATCCTCGGCTACGGCGCTCTCAGCGCCTTCGAGCGCCTGGCCGACGACGGCCGGATGGCCCCCGAGCTCGCTGACAAGGTGCACGTGGCCACCATGGCTGCCCGACAAGTCGCCCACTTCGAGCGGGTCCGCAGCCATCTTGCTGGTTATGACGTCGACATCATGGACGCGATGAAGCCCTTCCACGCAGCCTTCGATGCCTACCACTCCTACACCAAGCCGAAAGACTGGTTGGAGGGGTTGTTGAAGACCTATGTTGGGGACGGGATTGCCGCCGACTTTTACCGCGAGGTTGCTGCCTTCGTCGATTCCGAAACTCGCAGCCTGGTGCACGAGGTTCTCGCTGACGCCGGACACGCCGACTTCGTGGTCGAGAAGGTGCGGGCCGCGATCAGTGCGGATGCCAAGGTGGCCGGACGCCTGGCACTATGGGGACGTCGCCTGGTCGGCGAGGCGTTGACTCAGGCTCAGCGGGTGGCCGCCAGCCGCGACGCGCTGAGCAGCCTCCTGACAGGAACGGTCGACCGTCCAGGCCTGGATCTGGCGGCGATCAGCAGGATGTTCACTCGACTCATCGAGAACCACGCCCGCCGCATGTCCACCCTTGGCCTGCAGTCCTAATTTGTTAGATCGGGACGTTCGCGAGCGTCGGTGGATCGCGCGGCCCTGTCTGGACGAGCGAGTGAGCATGACACGCTTTTCGTCGTGCGAGCGAGTGAGGAAAACAGGGTCTTGAGAGCGCGATCGCGCGAGCGAACAAATTCAGACAGCCCCGAATCCGACGCGGCGGGCGTTCTCCTCGCCAATGTCGACGTAGGCGATGCGCTCGGCCGGAATGAGCACCTTGCGGCCATGCTCGTCGGTCAAGGTGAACACGCCGGAGCCGTTGCCGTTCATCGCCTCCTCGAACGCCTGCTGCACGTCGGCGGCCGACTCGGTGGTTTCCACCACAATCTCACGCGTGACATGTTGGATGCCGACCTTTATCTCCACGAATTCCTCCTGACGAATGGCGTGCAAGCGAGCAACTTGAGCAGCTAAGCAGCTGCCTTTTCTTCATCGGTGGCGGGGCGGATGACCAGGCGAGTCCAGGCGCCGACGTAGACCCGATCATCGGGCTTCAGCTCCCGCTTCGCGCCAACCGGAACGGGATCTGTTGGCATTGCGCCGGCGGCAGAACCGACGAAGGTGCCATTGGCCGAGTCCAGGTCTTCCACCCACCAGCGTGTGCCGTCCGTGGTCAGTTGGCATTGGCGCCGGCTTACGCCGTTGTCGAGATCACAATCGATCTCCGGGTGGATATTGCGGCTTTTCGACGTGCGGCCGACCAGCACGGAGGTCGCCTGGAGGGGCACGATCTCTGGGAGACCGGCCGAGGGAAGCGGATCCGGGCTTTCCTGTGCCTCGTACCACTCTGGGTCGATCCACACTTCGGCGACCCAGTCGAACGATCGTGCGGCCGGCGCTTCGACTGCAGCAGCCTGATCTGTGGTCGACTCGGGGGCGGCCCGCTGCTCCTGAGGCGGGGTCGCCGGGCGGGGCATCGTCCCGGTGGTGAAGTCATAACCGCAGGCCTCGCAGAAAAGCGCGTCGGCGACATTGGGGGTGCCACAGTTGGGACAACTTTGAGCAGGCCGGCTGGTCTGCTCGGGCGCCTGAGTGGGCGCGTCTGTCGGCGGTGGCGGTGTTGCAGCTTCGCCGGTGGCCGCGCCGGCGTCGATGGGCATTCCGCAGACGTCGCAATAGTCATCGGACTGCGACGTGTGTCCGGCCGGGCACACTGCTGTCATCGAGATGTCCTGTTCTGGGCGTGGCCGCACATACTCAGCTGCGAACTCGGGTGGTCTTGGTCGACGCGGTGTCCAGGGCCATCTCGTCGGCTCTGTCGACCGACCGCTTCAGCCGCACGGTTCCGGTCTCCACATTGTCGATGTCGACGACCTTGCGCAACTTGGCTGTCGCTTCCTCGTTGCCGGTTTCGGCGGCGAGCTGAACTGCTCGGCCGAGCTTCATGGTGGCTGTGTCCTCGTCTCCGGCCGCCTTGGCCGCGAGGCCGTCCTGGATCGCCTGCGCGAGCTCGGTTTGTCCCGTGTAATGGGCCACCTCGGGGTTGATCCGTGTGGTCAGTTGATCGTCATCCGACCACTTGGCCTTCACCAGCCCCTGAGTCATGACCTGACCGCCGATAGCGAGTTGAACCCGGGCGGCGAGCTGTTCTTGGCCGATCGCCTTCGCGGACAGTCGGACGCTTACGTGGTAGTCCCGCGACTCGTCGCCCCAGGATCCCGTGGGATAGCCGCCAGTAAGGGGGTTCACCTCCACTCGACGTGCCGTCAGGTCCTCCACCGTCGGTGAGACCTGTCGGACGAACAGCACGTGGGCACCTTGAGGCGCCCAGACCCGGAGTTCCGCCTCGGCGACGCCGCGGCTCATCGACTGCTGCATCAGTTCCTCGAAGACATGCCCCATCTGATCAGGGCTCGGAATGATGTCAACCGTGCCGAGCAGTGCCTGGGCGATCCGACGCACTTCGGCGACCTGCCAGTCAACACCCACACCACGACAGTCGCACTGGAACTTGCCGGTGACGCCGAGGATCGCGGCGGTCAGCTGCTCAGGCGTTTCGTTGTGGTTCTCCCCGTCGGTCAACAAGATCGCATGGCGTTGGGCCAGCATGGGCACGGAGTCGAACAGCCGGCCGGTCAGAGTCAGCCAGGTGCCCATGGCGGTGCCGCCGTCGGAGCGGAACATGCTGATGGCCTGATGGGCGTCGAAGCGCGTCCGGGCATCCATGCGTACCATCCCGGTACCGGTCCGGACCGGTGGATAAGCGAGGTAGGCCTGATGCGTGCCGGCCACTACCGCGAACCAGGTTCCGTCGAGAATCTGGTCGACGGCTGCCGCAGCAGCCACCTTCGCCGCTTCCAACTTCATGCGGCCCATCGATCCCGAGGTGTCCACGATGATGATCTCGCCAGCATCGCCGGCTCCCGTCTGGCCCGCCGCTCCCGCGCCCGTGCAGGTGATCGTGACGATGGCGTTCACGTCCGTGCCCCCGTCAGGCAGGAACTCGTTCTGGTAGACGGTCGCGCTGAACTCGGCCATGATCGATTTCCTCTTTCTGTTCGTGCGCCTCAGTATGCCTGCCGGCCTTTTACGCCGATCAGGGTCCGTTAAGGCGGGCCAGGGCGACCGAGATGTTGTCCTTGCCGCCTTGATCGTTGGCCCAGCCGACCAGAGCGGAGCTCAATGCGAGTGGATCGTCGTCGGCGACGCTCAGCTCGGCGATGAGCTCCTGCAGCTTGCCGGCTTCGGAGACGTAATTCCACAGGCCATCAGAGCACACGACAAGCCAGCCGGGCCTGGTGGCTTCCATCGAACCCGTACGCGGGACGAAGTCGGGGGTGTCCCGCCCCAGCCACTTGGTGATGGCGTGTGCTTGCGGCCCGTTCTCCGCCTCGTCACGGGGGACGCCCATGGCGATGCGGGCCTGTGCCACCGAGTCGTCGAGACTGAGCTCTCGCGGCTCTCCGGAGCCGCCGCGGTCCGGGATCCAGTACACCCGGCTGTCGCCGACATTGCCGAAGACGATGAGATCGTCCTCGACGACCGCGGCGGCGAACGTGCACGACGCCGTGCTGCTGCTGTCTTTCGCCGTTTGCTCGATGACCGCCGCGTTCGCTGCTGCGGCGGCGGCTTCCACGGACGTGGCGATGGCCGCGGCCCGACTGGCAGGCACACCTATCCCAGCGGGCCGGTGAGCCATCAAGACGTCCCGGGCAGCGCGCGCTGCTGCCAAACTGGCCACATCGGAGTCCACCGACGTCGATACCCCGTCGCACACCACCAGCGCAGCGCGGCCACCTCCGTCGGGGTCCGCCGCCACTGCTGTGGCGTCCTCGTTTCGGAAATGGCGGATCCCTTTGTCACAGCAGGCGGCCACCCAACTGGCGGGATGCTCGGTGTAGTGGTCGCGTTCGGTTGGCGCTTTGGTGCCGCAGGTCAGGCAGTAGCCGTCCGACCCGATCTCACCGCCGCAGTTGGCACAGGGCCGGGTTACCACCAGCGTGTTGTCGAAGCCGTCGGGCGGATCCGTTTCCAGGGTGCTGGCGTCGAGCGGCCTGGACAACGTGATAGGCGACTCGAGCTCGTCCGGAGGTTGCTCCGAGCCGTCCTCGGCGACGGTCGGCGTCAGGGTGGCACCGCATGCTTCACAGAAGCTCGCGGTGGGCGCAACTGCATTGCCGCAGTTGGGACACGTTGGCGTGGTTCTTTCCGGCGCGGCAATCGCAGGGTCGGTCATCGCAGTGTCCACCTTCGCACGGCATTGGCCTGATCGACCAGCTCATAACGATGGGCCTCGTCGGTCTCCACCGCGGCCATCGTTCGATAGGTGGCTTCCAGCCCATCGCGGAGCGAGTCGTCGGTAGCGCGGTACGGGCCCAGCTGAACATTGTGCTTGGACCCGGACCGACCCACTTCGACCAGCGCCCGACGAAGAATCTCTGCGGTCAACTCGGCCTGCTCGCGAGGATCGAGGCGAACGCCATTGACGCTCTCCATCGCTTTGGACAGCGCGGGTAGCCCAGCGTCTGATTCATACAGGTGGATCGCACGAAGCCGCCGGGCCTCCGGAAAGGCCCGACTCGTGGACGGGACCAGATCGAGGGCCGCGACAGCGCCGGTGACATCGTGCCGGGCGGCCCGGATTCGTGCCATGCCGAAGGCGGCCGGTGCCACGTAGTTGGCGTCGGTGCTCGCGCACGTGCGATAGAGGGATTCCGCGATGACGTCCTCGCCACCACGCTCACAGGCCAGTGCAAGCGCCAGCTTGGGCGCAAGCTCACCGGGGACCTGCCCGTAAACCGCGTTAAAGGACGCCTGAGCAGCCGAGAAGTCCCGACGCTGCAAACTTGCCAGTCCGCTCACCCATACGGCCCGCCACTCCCACGGGTCGTTCCCCAGCATCGCATTGACGAACTCGTCCACCAATTCCGGCTTGCCAAGTTGAAGCACGGCATGGCAGCTGGCCAAGAGCACCTCGGCTGTGGCCGCCGGTGCGCGCCGCAGCTCGCGTAAGCGGGCCGCTGGGTCGTCGAGTGAGATGTTGCTCAGCCACGCATATTGGGGATCGCTCGTGTCGGCCCTCAGCGGTGGCAGCTCATGCCATTCCAGCGCGTCGGTGGTGATCGCTGGTGCCTCGAAAAGAACCGAGGCTGCGGAAGTGAGGGCTGTGCCCGGGGTTTTCTCGGCCACCACCTCCCGCAGCACACCGAGCATCTGGACGCGGAGCTCATCGACCGAGCTGAACCGGTCGGCCGGATCCGGAGCGCATGTTTTCACCAGCAGCCGGTACAGCGAGTCGTGTTCGGTAAACAAGGGTGTCTCATCGACCGGTGGCAGGCTCGCGATGTACTTGGTTTGGTAGCCGCGGAATTCCATCATCAACACCAGCAAGGTTCGGCCGATCGTGTAGATGTCGGAGGCCACCGTGGTGCCCACCTGCGCCACCTCCGGGGCCTGGTAACCGACGGTGCCATAGATGGCCGACTCCTGGTCATCTATTCGGCGCACCCCACCGAGATCGATCAGCTTGACGGCGTCACCGACTTGGATCAGGTTGTCGGGCTTGAAGTCGCAATAGACCAGCCCCAGATCATGCAGGTATGTGAAGGCCGGGAGGATCTCCAGGATGTAGGCCAGCGCCTGGTCGACGGGCAGCGGTTGGTACGCGCCCCCGGCCGCCCGCATCCGGTCCTTCAAGATCTGCTTCAACGACGTGCCACCGACGTACTCCATCACCGTGTAGCCGGCGTCGCCGTGCGTGACGAAGTTGTAGATCTCGACAATCAGGGGATGCTCGACCTGGGCAAGGAACTTCCGTTCCGCGATGGCCACGGTCAAGGCGTCTTTGTCGCCGGTGTTCAGCAGTCCCTTGAGCACGACCCAGCGGTCGGAGACGTTTCGGTCACGAGCCAGGTAGATCCAGCCCAGCCCGCCGTACGCCAGGCAGCCGGCGACCTCGTATTGCGAGGCGACCAGCTCACCGGGCCGCAGCTTGGGTGTGAAGGAGTACGCATTGCCGCACTTGGGACAGAAGCCGTCTGCTCGACCAGGCTGTCCGTCGCGCGAACGACCGACAGGGGAGCCGCAGTTTGGACAGAAGCGCTTCTCTTCCGGAATCTGCGGGTTCTTCATGATCGCCTGGGACGCATCGATCTCCGGCGCCGGGGGGACCCGGGTAAGGCCGGCGCCGAGCCGGGCCGAACGCAGCCGCGACGAAT
The DNA here is from genome assembly GCA_035264145.1 of Propionibacteriaceae bacterium. GTDB lineage: Bacteria > Actinomycetota > Actinomycetes > Propionibacteriales > Propionibacteriaceae > Microlunatus. Next base: position 6,233 of record DATFQP010000289.1, on the reverse strand, counting down.
CGGAGTGCACTCGTTTGGTGATCTTGGAGCCGGCCGCGGTCAACCGGCTGGAGCCGAGCGCGGTGGAACCGAGTCGGCTGGAGCCGCGGGTTCTGGTCGATACTGCGCCAGCCGGTTGAGCTGCCGGTGTCTCCTCCTGGGGTCCGTTAGCCATCATCGGTTGGGGCACAGCCGTATCGGCGGCTGCTGGACCAAGCGCAGGTGCGCCGGGCGGGCTGCCACAGACATCGCAGTAGCCGTCCACGATGGTGCCGGTGCACCCTGGTTGGGTACACGCGGTCATGACGACTCCCCGGAATCGACCTGCAGGTAGGTGGCATACAGGCTGACCAGCTGAGCGGCTACGGGCATCCGCACCGGCCGGCGGTCCAGCTCGTCGCGGGCCATAGCGTACGCACGGGCGATCTCCGGTCGGTGGGCGGCGCCGGTCGCCAGCGCCTTCGCACGATAGGCCTCCACCCGTGCTGCGAGCTCGTCGCGTTCGTGCATCGCGGATGCGTACGCCTCTTGGGCGACGGTCATCGCGCGGCCCACTTGATCGAGGCGGCGGAGGTATTCGTCCAGCTTCGCCGATGTGCTCGGAGGCGGACCCAAGGCGTCGACATCCGGGACTGCATAGTGAGGGGCCGGATCAACGACAGCGACACACTGTTGGACGAGTTCGGTCAGGGCTTCCTCCCGCACTCGCAGATCGGCTTGCTTACGGCGTGCCAGCTCGACCTTTCCAGCTGCCTCGCGTCGTCGAGACGCCGCAACGATCAGATCTCGCTCGAAGGTCGCGGCTTCGATCTCGAGCGGTCCGAGCAGACCGCCGACATCGCCCCCGCGGCCGGCCTTGTCGGCTATCTGCTTCAGTCGGCGAGCCATCCTTGATTGCCGTTCGGCTGCGGCCTGCTGGGCCGATCCTGCCGGCTCGAGATCGATCTGCTCCCGGATCCGCTCCATCTGGGCCCGCAGCCGGCGGATTTGCTCGGTGATGACGGCACCACTGGGGTCGAGGCCCAACCGCACCCTGAGCTGCGACAGCAGCGCGTCGGAGAGGCGACACGCTTCCGGCAAGGAGACCGTAAGACCCGCGGTGCTTCGGCCCGGTCCGTCCGGAAGCCCGCCTTCGCCGGTTGCGACCAGCAGGGCGGGATCTATCGTGGCGTCCAGGCGTCCCCAGATCAGGGTGGCCATTCGCTCTCGCTCCGTGACGCCTGCGCGTCCGGAATTCCAGGTCGCGGCCAACAGCTCGTAGCGGTTCGACACGGCTTGCCACAGGGCCATCGACAGCGCGATGTCTCCGGTGAGCTGAGCGCCGTCCCGGGCGCCGAGGGCCGCCTTATCGAGCTCGTCGAGTTCCTGTTTGCGCTCGTCCCGCCAGCGAGCCAGAGCGTCGAGGTAGACCATCGCGGCCTGCGTTTCCAAAGGCATGCCCAAATGGCCGGGCGCAGCGGGTGCACTGGCCCGGCCGGAGGTGGCCGGTCCGGTCACGCTCACGGTTTCCTGCCGTAGACGGCCTTGGGCGGGTTGGGTGCTGGCCCAAGTGGGCCCTCCAGCCACCGGTTGTACATGTCGGTCCAGTCCCCGTTCGAGCGCATCTGAGCCAACCGAGCGTTGACAAATCGGACGAAGTCGACGTTCTCGGCGGGGATACCGAGTCCGTACGGCTCAGCGGTGAAAGCCTTCTGCTCCGGCACCACCGCATACGGGTCCTGCGCCGCGAGTCCGGCCAGCACAGTGTCGTCGCCGGTGATCGCGGCCACCTGTCCCTTCTGGAAGAGCACCAAGCATCCGGTGTGGTTGTCAGCGCCGACCGGTACGGCCTTCGGCGCCAGTTTGATGAGGTTGTCCATGCTCGAGGTGCCTCGGGGAGCGCAGACCTTCTGACCGCTGAGGTCAGCCAGCGAATTCGCCTTGGAGCCTTTGCGGACGAGAATCTTCTGGCCGGACCGGTAGTACTCGGTAGAGAAGGCGATCTGTTTCCAGCGGTCGCAATTGATCGTCATATTGCGCGCCACGATGTCGATCTCGTTGTCCTGCAGAGCGGGAATCCGCTCCGCAGCGGTGATCACCTTGAGCTGGTAGGCGTCCTCGTCACCGAAGATCGCCTTCGCGACGGCCTTCACCATGTCGATGTCGAAGCCTTCGATCTTGCCGGTCAGCGGGTTGCGGGCGCCGAGCAGATAGGTGTCGGCCGATACGCCGGCGACCAGCCGGCCGCGGTCCTGGATCTTGCGCATGGTCGAACCTTTGGGCATGTCGCCAGCTGTGGGCAGTGGACCGTCGGGCGGCGCGTACGACGCCAGGGCGTTGTCACAGTTCGCAGGAGCGCTGCTCGAGCCGGGTGCGGTCGGGGCGCCGCTGGCGGCCGGTGTGGGCAGCGGAGTCGGCTCGTAGCGAAAACCAGAGCAGCTCGAGAGCAGGCCGACAAGCAGCACACCGAAAACAATGGCTGGGAGGCGGATTCGGGTGTTCACCGATACTCCCGCAACCGCGCCGCAACCCCGCGCCGACCCAGCACCGCAGCGCCGACACCCGCCAGAAAGATCAGTACCGCACCGATCACCAGGCCGATGCGGGGTCCTGCCAGCCCGTCCCGGGTCAAGCCGGCCATTTGGTCAATGAACGCGGTGGCAGCAGTATCGAACGCCGCGAATCGAGCGTTCGCCGAGTCTTTGCCCGACCCGGTCGCTTTCGACACTGCCTCATCCCACTTCCCGCCGTCGTCCAGTTCGCGAATCGAGGAATGAACGTCCGTGTACTCCCCCCACAGCTTGCTGAGATCGGGATTCTGGGACCGGTCGAGATTGGCCTGAACCTGGCCGGCCGAGCTCCGCCAGACCTGCTCGAAGGCCGCGCCCGACCCACGCGCGATCAAGGTGAGACTCTCATTCGACTTGGCGTTGTTGGCCTCGATGCGAGCTTGCGACACCTGGGTCAGGCGAGTCAACGAGCCGGACCGCAGTTCCGACACACGGCCGCTGGTCGTCGCCAGCCCGATCGTCCCACCGACAACGGCCACCAGCACCACGACGGACGCGGCCACCAGGCCCACGTTCAGCCACCGCTTGAAGGTTTTGGCAACCCACACCACCGCCAGTAGCAATCCCGCCAGCACTGCAAGCCCGAGGATCGCGAAGGCGACTGGGAGGCCCCTGACCTCCATGGCCTGGTTTGCCCGAGCGGTGTTCGCCTCAACCAGATTTGCCAAGATCGGCAATGCGACGGTGCGTAGGTCGGTGCTCGCGATCCGCATGTACTGGGCACCCACCGGTAGACCCTGGCGGTTGTTCGCCCGCGCCTGCTCGACGGTGCCGGCGTAGCGGACGACTTCGTCATTGAGGGCAGATAATGCCGCTCCGTCGGCCGACTGTGCCCGGGCGGACTCGGCAATCAGCGCACTGGCTTCGCCGATCGCCTGGTCGTACGTGGCTCGCTGAGCGGGCCGCTCGAGACCACCGATCAAGAAGGCGTTGGTCGCCGTCGCGTCGGCGGTCAAGAGGTCAGTCTGGATCTTCTGCACCCGGATAAGTTGCCGGGCACTGGCTTCAGCCCGACTCAGCGAGAACGCGAAATAGCTAAAGATCAAGGCGCCGACAACACCAAAGATCAGGCTGGCCAGCATGACGCCGCTGCTGAGCATTCGCAGGCGTTGTGGTGTGCTGCGCCGGCGCTGTCCGGAAGCGGCGTTCCGAGCAACCGGTACGGCCGCCGGACCTGCCGGCGTCGGGGTGGCCACGGCAGCTGGAGACGGCTGGGGGGCCGTCGACACGGCGCCACGCGGCGGACTCGGCTGGCTCACGGCGTCCCCTTGTCGGCTGCAAGATCATCCTGCTCGGCTGTTGCGGCGTGTGGTGCGTTCGGTTCCCTGGCCGAGATGTCATCGGCCAGCGCGGCGGCTTCGCCACCCTCCGGAATCGACGCCGCGAGCTTTCCGGTCGGGGAAATCCCCGATGGGTCTTGATTCTCGGCAGCGGGCTCTTGCTGGTCGAGATCACTGGCGACGAGCTCACGCAGCTGCCCGACGGTCGGCTCCGGGATGTCTCGCAGACGCCAGGCATGCCGGCCGATCGCCGCTTCGAGCAGATTGCGCGCGAATCGTCCGTTACCGAACATCGGTCCTCGGGGCGTGCTGCGTAAGATCATCTCGAAGCGGCGCAGGCACTCGTCGGTGACGTCGTAGTCGGCCGCCCCGGCCATTCCGAGAAAGATCTCGACCAGCTCCTCGTCGGAATAGTCGTCGAACTCGATGGTGGTGCGGAAGCGACTCGAGAGCCCGGGGTTCTGGGCGATGAAGATCGCCATCGGATCGGGATAGCCGGCCACGATCAACACGAGATCGTCGCGGCGGTCCTCCATCTCCTTGACCAGCGTGTCCACCGCCTCCGTACCGTACTGGTCCCCGGCCAAGCTGTACGCCTCGTCGATGAAGAGCACCCCGCCGGCGGCAGAAGCGACCACCTCGGCGGTCTTGATCGCGGTTTGCCCGAGATACCCAGCCACCAGCTCAGATCGATCGACCTCGATGAGCTGGCCCTTCGACAGCAGGCCAAGCGCGCGGTAGATGCCGCCGACGAGACGCGCCACCGTGGTCTTGCCGGTTCCCGGATTGCCCACAAACACCAGGTGGCGCGTGATCGTAGGTGATTTCAATCCAGCCTTCTGGCGCAAACCCTCAATACGAAGCACGGCCACCTGGCGGTGGACCTCGGCTTTGACGTCGCGCAGGCCGATGAGGTCGTCGAGCTCCGCGAGCAGCTCTGCCAATGTTTTGGGTCTTTCCGGTGCCTGTGAATCCGGGTGCGGTTCGACCGGCTCGACGGCTGGCTCGCCGCGCCCGGAGTCGGTCGACGAGGTTGAGACGGTGCCCGTCGAGGGCTGGATGCCGTCCCGTCGTCCCTCGGCGGGCCGGGGGCGCGTCGCGCCGAGCCCGGAAAAAGCCCCAGGGGTGAGCGGATCGATAGCGCTCAAGTCGAGATCACCTGATTTACCGACCGGCTCGGGGTGCGTGCCGCTGGACCGGGGTGCGGCTACGGCGGCGAGCTGGGCCGCGGCCGCCATCGCAGCGTTGCCGGCGGTGCGAGGTGTGGGCTCACCGAGTTGCTGAGCGGCTAGGCTGACCTCGGCCAGCGCTTCGGCGTACATCTTGGCCTTGGCTGAGCCGTTCATGATCAACTGACTGAGCAACACCGTGGGGGCGGCGCGCCAGCGGCGGCCCCGGTGAGCGGCGTCGAAGAAGGCTTGCGCCTCCAGATGTCCTGTCTGCTGACCCCAGGCGGCATACGCCTGACTGGCCGATTCGGCCACAGCAGCAGCAAGTGCCTCCCCTTCTCCAGCGGCCGCGTCCGGGTCGAGGCCGGCCGCGGCGGCCGCTGCGCGAAGCTGTTCCAGGGCCTGCGCCACGCTGCGTGGCGGAGGCGACGACTGCCCGGTCACAGTGACCGACTCACGGCAGGTCCAGATTGCTGCGTGGCTGCTGCGCCGGCGGATCGCCGAGATTCAGCATGCCTCCCGCTGACGCCTGACCGAATTTCTCCTGGAGGAATCGGCCGTGGGCGATCAGTGCGTCGGCATCGACGCGGACGACGGCATCGAAGATCTCATCCATCGTGGCGCCGAGCAGGTCCAGCTGGTCGATCAGCAGCATCAACGACGTCTTGCCGTTCTCGATCGGCCTGGAATCCGCCCACTGCCGCGGCAGCCTGGTGTAGCCACGGATCGCCTCCGGTAGGTAGTCGGTGGCCGTGGCCATGACCGAGTACGCGTCCGGGCTGCCCAGTCCTAGATTGCGCAGTCTGGGCATGGTTTGACGGATGGTTTCCGCTATCCGTTTGACCCGCGAGGAGACCGGAGCGGGTACTGCGCCACCACTCACCATGGCCACTACGTGGTCCAGAGCGCGCAGGATGTCGGCCTCGGTCGGTGCTGCCGGAACAGGTGGCGTCGGTGGCGGAATGGGGGCAGGGTCGGGCCGCCCGGTCAGCTTGCCGAACCACTCGCGGAACCCCATGACAGTGGACGAGAGTAGCGGCCGACGCGGTCAGCGAACGCCGCCGCCGGATGCGCCATCGTCGAGGTCGAGCGCTCCGGAGGCGAGCTGATGGTCCTGGCGTCGGGCACGGTCCAGATAATCCCGCGACTTCACCACTTCAGATTCGAGGGTGCCGATGGTGGCCGCCATGGTGTCCAGCGCCTGGAGCTTGAAGTTGTCGATGGAATCCATCGTCGCGTAGATGTTCTGGAAGGCG
>DATFQP010000288.1:0-4095 GCA_035264145.1 Propionibacteriaceae bacterium | reverse complement strand
CGGACATAGTTGTCGGTCTCAAGCACGCGGTTCCTCCGATTCAGCGATATCGACGACGAGCGCTCGGTGATCGGACAGCGGCATCTCCGGCGCGCTGCTCCCGATCACCCGGCCAAGATCACCCCGCAGCAAGATGTGGTCCAGCTGCCGTGTCGGTGCTGCGGCCGGAAACGTCGGGTAGACCGCCAGCGGCCGGTAGCCGGTCAGCCGCGCAGGTTTCGGATGCGCCATGTTCAGGTCGCCCATCAGCATGACCGGACTCGGCACCGCAGCAAGATCACGCGAGATGCGGCGGATCTGCAAGCGCCCCCAACCCGGAACGAACGAGAGGTGGGTGTTCGCTACGACGAGCGGACCGCCTGGAGTTTCGAGGTCGCCGATCACAACCGCTCGAGGCTCCTCGTCGACCATAATGATCTTGCGGGGTCCGGGAAGCCACATCGGGAACCGCCGTCGGATCTGCGGCAGCCGCAGCACTTGCCAGCTCCGAGCCGGATAACGCGACAACAAAGCGATCCCGTACGAGGCAACGCCGGGCACATCGTCCTCCGTCGCGGCCATCCAGGTGGCGCCTGGCGTGCCGGACAAGGCGGCTACGAAGCGGTGGGAGACCGCTCCCATGGCCTCGGCCGCCACGGCCGTGAGGTCAGCTCCGTGAGATCGCGGCTGCAGCCTGTCGACCTCCTGCAGCGCAAGGATGTCAGGATCCAAGAACATGATCGCCTCCGCGAGACGATCGAGATCCACCCGTTGGTCGCTGAGCGCCCGGCCGTGCAAGATGTTGAACGAGGCCACGCGCATGGAAAGAAGGTACTCATCATCAGCACCAATGCTTCAACGGATGGCTCGGCCGGCGCGGAAAACGGGCTACGGTCGGCGCTGAAACTATCGGCGTCTGCCCTCAAGGCTGACGGCGTGCCGTTCGCGCTCGGTGGTGGCTATGCCCTATGGGCCAGTGGTGCACCAGAACCAGTCCATGACGTTGACATGGTCGTGCCCGAAGCAGACGTGCAGGCAGCAGTGGATTCGCTCGCCGCCTCCGGCTTTGACATCGAACGCCCACCGGAGGATTGGCTGTTCAAGGCTTACGTGGATGGCGATCTGGTGGACGTGCTGCATCGCCTGGCGGGCGTACCGGTCGAGCGCGAGCTGATCGAAACGGCGACGGAGAGAGAGATTCTTGGCGTCCGGATTCCGGTGCTGCCACCGACTCCGATCATGATCGCCAAGTTGTTGTCGCTGTCTGAGCACTATGCCGATTTCGCCGCGCTGCTGCCACCGGTACGTGCGGTCCGCGAACAGCTCGACTGGCAGGAGATTGCGGATGCCGTCAAGGGTCATCCCTTCGCCGAGGCCTTTCTGCTTTTGGTGGACCGACTCGGAATCACCGAGCCGGGGATCTCAGACTCCGAACCGTCCAGCGAGCAGGATCGGGCCGACTAGCCTGACCGCCGTGCTCAAGATCGCCCGCAGCCATGTGGACGCCATGATCTCTCACGCCCGCGCCGATCATCCCGATGAGGCGTGCGGCGTGATCATCGGAGCGGCCGGTTCAGACCAGCCGACCCGGCTCGTGCAGATGATCAACGCCGATCGGTCGCCGACGTTCTTTCGGTTCGACCCCGCCGAGCAATTCCGGCTCTATCAGGAAATGGACGCGAACGACGAGGAGATCATCGTCGTTTACCACTCCCACACCGCGACCGAGGCCTACCCTTCCCGCACTGACATTTCGCTGGCCGCAGAGCCGCAGGCCCACTACGTGCTCGTGTCCACAGCCGAGTCCGGCAACCAAGACGGACCGGTCGAGATTCGCTCCTACCGGATACTGGACCGGGTTGTGACCGAGGAAGAGATCGAGATCACGGAATAGCACCTCAAGCGCGGCACGTTGATTAAGACGTGGATTCGCGGAGCGAGAAGAAGGACCCCATGTCGATAGAGGTAAGGATTCCTACGATCCTGCGCACCTTCACCGGGGGAGCGAAGGCCGTGCACGGCGACGGCGCCACCTTGCTCCAGGTGATCGACGATGTCGAGGCCCGTCATCCCGGTCTCAAGGAGCGACTCGTCGAGGAGCACGGACTGCGACGATTCGTCAATGTATACGTCAACGACGAGGACGTACGCTTCGCCGGAGGGCTTCAGGCGCCCACGGCAGACGGCGATGTCGTCGTCGTCCTACCCGCGGTTGCCGGCGGCTGAGCGGACATCAGCATGACGCGGTATCACTCACTGGCCGATTCAGTCGGCCACACCCCTATCGTCGGGTTGCCCCGGTTGTCGCCGAGTCATTCGGTCCGGCTGTGGGCAAAGCTCGAGGATCGCAATCCGACCGGCTCCATCAAGGACCGGGCGGCACTGAACATGATCCGCACCGCCGAGCTCGACGGAACGCTTCGGCCAGGCGCCACGATCCTCGAACCGACGAGTGGCAACACCGGCATTTCGCTGGCGATGGCCGCCAAGCTGGGGGGCTATCGGCTTATCTGCGTGCTCCCGGAGAACACGTCGCCGGAGCGCAAGCAGTTGCTCACGATGTGGGGAGCAGAGATCGTTTCTTCCCCGGCTGTGGGTGGCTCCAACGAGGCGGTGCGTGTCGCCAAAGAGCTCGCCGCCGAGCATCCGGACTGGGTGATGCTCTATCAGTACGGGAATCCGGCTAACACCGAAGCGCACTATCTGACCACGGGACCAGAGATTCTGGATGATCTTCCCGAGGTCACGCACGTGGTTGCGGGATTGGGCACGACCGGCACGTTGATGGGGGTTGGCCGTTTCTTCGCGGACAAGAAACCTGACGTGAAGATCGTTGCCGCCGAACCGCGTTATGGTGAACTGGTTTACGGCCTGCGCAACCTCGATGAGGGCTTCGTTCCGGAGCTTTACGACGCCTCCCTCGTCAGCGCCCGGTTCTCTGTCGGCTCCCGGGATTCGGTTCGCCGGGTCCGCGAACTGCTTGACCGCGAAGGCATCTTCGCGGGCCTGTCCACCGGGGCTGTGCTGCACGCCGGTCTGGCTCAGGCCTCTCGGGCGATACGCGTCGGCGAGTCCGCGGATATCGTCTTGATCATCGCAGACGGCGGTTGGAAGTATCTGTCCACCGGTGCCTATACCGCTGACCTGGACAGCAGCGAACACTTCCTGGACACACAGGTCTGGGCCTAGCCCGGTCGCCAGTGCGCGTCGCGGCCGGCGGCGGCCAGGGTACGTTCCAGCAGGGAGGCGTCATCCCTCACAGGGACCCGGGGTCCGAACAAGCCGCGGCGCGCCTCGGGGTCGTCCGGGATCGACGACGCCAGCTGGTAGGAGGCCATGAGGTTGGGCTCAGCAGGAGAGTAGGGCTGGCCCGTTGCGACCGCGAGGTCCCAGCCGTGGACGATGAGTTCGTTGTTGCCGAAAGCGGCCGTCTGTGTGGCCGTCAACGTGACGCCACCGACCGTTGCTTCACCGTCCCAAGCATTCGGCTCCCGCCATGCCGCCACCAGCTCACTCAGCCGATGCGGTAGCTGCGCCCGCCAATCCTGGGGCAACCTGACCGGCCCCGGGGGCGTGGACGTGGTTGGTCCCTCCACCTTCCTGGCGGCATCACGGAAGCTGACGCTCAGTCCCAGAACGTGGGCAAGCATGCCGCGCACGTCGATGTTCGGGCATGGAGTCGGATCGTCCAGCTGGTCGTCCCGGATCGCGACCGCGATCCGAGCCATATCGGCGGCCGGGGCCTCCAGGTCGAGGGTCATCTGTTGCCTCCCAAATCCTCGTTCGTAACCACGGTGGCGCCTCCTCGCGGCCACCGTACCGGCTCGCGTAGGCTGACGACCCGTGACGGCCGACACCGAAGCGCCGATCGGCATCTTCGACTCGGGATTCGGTGGACTCACCGTGGCCCGCGCGGTCATCGATCAGCTGCCGAATGAAGACATCGTCTACCTGGGGGATACGGCCCGCGCGCCGTACGGGGAACAGCCGATCGCCAGCGTTCGCGAGTATGCCCTGGAGTGCCTTGATCATCTTGTCGACCAAGGTGTCAAGATCTTGGTGATCGCCTGCAATTCGGCCAGCGCCGCCGTGCTCCGCGATGCGCGGGAGCGGTAC
>DATFQP010000287.1:0-5680 GCA_035264145.1 Propionibacteriaceae bacterium | reverse complement strand
AAAGGGGCAACAGAAGTTCATCTACACCTACTCCGACGCCGAGTACCAGCGGAAGGCCGCGGAGTTGACCAAGCGGGGGCTGAACTTCAACGAGCCGCAGCGCTACAAAGGGCTTGGTGAGATGGATGCCGATCAGCTGGCCGAAACGACTATGAGCCCGCGGCACCGAACCCTCCGCCGGATGACCGTCGACGACGGGCTGATCGCCGAGACCACGTTCGAAATGCTCATGGGCAACGACGTCGGCCCGCGCAAGGACTTCATCATCGACGGCGCATACCAGCTGGACGCCGCAGCCATCGACGCGTGATCCTCACCCGGCGCGCACTCCAGCCGGGCCGACGATCACAAGTGATCAGATCCACCGCTCCAGCAGTCCGGTGTCGACGTCGTAATAGAAACCGCCCACCACGGCCCGATCCGCGATCAGGGGGTGGTTCCTCAGCTTTTCGACGTCGCGGTGCAGGGTACGGCGCTGGTCGGCGGAAGCGCCGAATCGGACCCAGGAGGCGTCGGCCCCGCTCGACTGGCGGATCCGTTCGATCAGCACTTCGTCATCGGCGGCGGCCATGGCACAGCGGCTGTGCGGGATCACCATGATGCGGTCGACCTGGAGCAGGTGGACACCGGCAATGCATCCCGCCATGGCGGACGTGGTGACCCGACCGCCCGGGGTCCGGATGATCTTGGCGTCGCCGAACGTGAGACCCACCATCTCGAGTGGCACGATGCGTGAGTCCATGCAGGTCACCATCAGCACACCCGCGTGGGCCACACCGTCGAAGCCTTGCTGATCGAAATGCCTTGCGAATTCGCGGTTGTTGGCCAGCAGGTCGTCGAAGGCCGCGGTAGCGGGTCGCACTGCGTCGTGAGCCGTCATGGTCGCTCCTCCAGGTCGGTCTAGCCGGCGGCTGCAGAACCGACGGCGCCGATCGGCTGACTCACCGGTGTGCCGGAGCCGTCACGGCGTCCGGCGGCGTCCGGCAGCGGTATCGGGCTGCCACTCGCCGCGGCGGCCACCGCGGGCGCCGGTCCCACCCAGGCCAGCAGCAGCACGTCCTCACCCTTGAGGAAGCGATGGCAGCGTACGCCGCCTGTCGCTCGACCTTTGGCCGGATACTCCTCGATGGGCGTGACCTTGACCGAGCCGGCATCGGTGCCGGGCAGGGCTCGGGACGTGCCAGACACCGTCACCACGACGGACTCGGTGGCCGGAGCGGCTCCGAAGAACACCACCCGGCCGCCGACACCCAGCTTGATGCCGGCCATGCCGCCCGCGGAGCGGCCCTGGGGACGCACGGAGCCCGCCGGAAAGCGCAGCAGCTGCGCGTCATTGGTCACGAAGACCAGCTCGGTGTCGGGTGAGCGAAGCTCCACGGCACCGACCACTTTGTCGCCGGGATCGAGCCTGATCACCTCCCAGGAGTCCCGAGCAAGGACCTCGGGATTGACCCGCTTGACGACGCCGCCCGCAGTACCCAGGGCCAGCCCAACCGAGTCCGGGGACAAGCTGGTCAGGCACAACACACGCTCGTCCGGACTCAAGGTGATGAGCTCACTGACGTGCGTGCCGCCCTGGAGGTTGGGCGCGGAGGCCGTGGCCGGAACAGTCGGCAGATCAAGGACATTGATCTTGAGCAACCGTCCGGCGCTGGTCACCAAGCCGCACTCGCCACGAGCCGTGGTGATGACCTTGGAGGTGAGGACGTCGTGGTTGACCCGCAATCCACCGGCTGGCAGCGGATCGGCATGGTCGGTTCGGGCGAGAAGCCCCGCGGAGGAGAGGAGGACCCAGCAGGGGTCGTCGGTGACTTCCAACGGCGCGGTCGTGGCCGTCGTCGCGACGCCGCTGGCAGCCAGCAGAATTGTGCGCCGCGGGGTCCCGTGCCGCTGCGCCATCTCGGCCAATTCGTTGCCGACCAGCGCTCGGAGCTGGTCGGGGTTGTCCAAGATTGCGGTCAGCTCGGCGATGGTGGCTTGCAGCTTGTCTCGTTCGGACTCCAGTTCGAGCCTGCTGAACTTCGTCAGTCGGCGCAGCGGCATGTCCAGGATGTAATTCGACTGATTCTCGGAGAGCTCGAAGGCAGCGATCAGCCGCTCTCGTGCCTGTGCCACGTCGTCAGACGAGCGAATGATCGCTATGACGTCGTCGATGTCGAGGATCGCCACCAGGACACCCTCCACCAGGTGGAGCCGGTCGGTGGCGCGACTCCTAGCGAAGGCTGTACGTCGCCGGGTCACCTCGTATCGGTGCTCGAGATAGACGGTCAGCAGATCTCGCAGGTTCAACGTTCTCGGCTGTCCATCGACCAGCGCCACGGCGTTGATCCCGAACGTGTCCTCCATCTTGGTCACTTTGTAGAGCTGTTCCAGCAACGCCTCGGGATTGAAGCCGTTCTTCACTTCGATCACCAGGCGAGTGCCATTGGTACGGTCGGACAGGTCTTTGACGTCTGCGATGCCTTGCAGTCGGCGAGCGTTGACGCCCGCCTTGATCTGCTCGATCACCCGCTCCGGTCCGACCAGATAAGGCAACTCCGTGATCACAATTCCTTTCCGCCGCGGGTGCACCTGCTCGATTCGGGCGGTGGCGCGGATCCGGAATGAGCCCCGACCGCCGGTGTAAGCGTCGCGGATGCCGTCCAGGCCGATGATCTTGCCGCCGGTCGGCAGATCCGGACCCGGAATGAAGCGCATCAGCTCCTCCACCCCGGCGTCGGGGTGGCTGATCAGGCGGCGCAGCGCCTGAACAACTTCGACGAGGTTGTGCGGCGGACAGTTGGTGGCCATGCCTACCGCGATGCCGCTGGCTCCGTTGACCAGCAGGTTGGGGAAGGCCGCGGGCAGGACGACCGGCTCGACATCCTTGCCGTCGTAGTTCGGTTTGAAGTCCACCGTGTCCTGGTCCAAACCGGCCGTCATGGCGAGCGCGGCGGCCGCCATCCGGCATTCGGTGTAGCGCATGGCCGCTGGGCCGTCATCGGGCGAACCGAAGTTGCCGTGACCGTCGATCAGCGCCAGCCGCATTGTCCAGGGCTGCGCGGTGCGGACCAGCGCGTCGTAGATCGCTCCATCACCGTGCGGGTGGTACTTGCCCATGACTTCGCCGACCACGCGGGCACACTTCACGTGGGTCCGGTCCGGCCGGACGCCCATCTCATCCATGGAGTAGAGAATCCGGCGTTGCACGGGTTTCAGGCCGTCGCGGGCATCGGGCAGAGCCCGTGAATAGATGACCGAGTAGGCATACTCAAGAAAGCTCGTCTGCATCTCCGAGGAGACGTCGATGTCGAGAATGCGTTCGGTGAAGTCGTCGTCAGGGGGTGCCGAAGGCGTGCGAGCCATGCGGGTGGAACTCCTCGATCGGTGGGCAATTTCGATTCTGCCCGTTGTTTCCGGCCGAACACATGACCGGCGCGCCCGGTCAGAACCATTGCCCGAGCGGGGCCGTCAGTACGAGGACTTCGCGAGCGCGAGCAAGGAGGCCTCAGCCTTGCCCGGCTTGGAGTTGGCGAGGACATCGTGCAGCTGTTGCAGCCGCTGCCGTTCAATGCCGAGCAGTACCCCGTAGGTGAAGCCGTTCTGGCCTTCGTGGGTACCGACTCTGGCGCCGAGCTCGCGTATGAACGCAGCCGTGACGTGGCTGTCTTGATAGTCGCCAAGCACGTCCTGCAGTTTCTTCCGGCGGGCGACGATCTTCTCTGCCTTCGCCCCCAGGACTGGCTGCGCCAGCTCGACGACATACCGGTGCCGCTTGCTGGTCTTGCGGGCCCGGTGTACAAGTTCGTCGGCGTGTTCGTCGTTGCTCCGGCAGGCCTCAGCCGCCTCCTCGACCCGCTTGTCAAGCTTCTTGCCCGCCCGCGCCACATACTGTGCGATCTGCTTCACCGCTACGTCGGTCGCATCCGTGAACGGTGGCGCGGTCTGCCAGCGATGAAGTTCGATGACGAGTGCGCGGTACCGCGGTGAATCCATGGCGCGGAGCACCTCGTCGAACTGGACCTTCCGCTCGGCAGCGAGTTCGGTGGTGATCGTGTTGGCCACCGGCCCGAGCACAAGCTCGACCGGGAGGTCGGTGAGGTGGGCCGACATCCGCTCGGCGAGAATGTCAAGATCACGGACGGCACCAAGGAGACCGGCCCACCAGACGAGTTCGGGCTCCAGCGCTTCCACGCGGCCCTGGTCGAACAGCTCGGCACACGTGCGCAGCGTGCTGCGGAGCCGCCGAACTGCGACGCGTGTCCTGTGGACGACACGCTCACCGGCACGTAATTCCGGCTCGGCGTCGATCAGTACCCGGCACTGCTCGGCCAGGTAAGTCGTGACCAGGTCGCGGAGATTTTCCGGCTTATCGTTCATGATCACCTTCACAGACGTGGCGGCGCAGATTTGTCAGCGGTTCAGCCGTGGTGCGGCAGCACGGCAGAGGCTATCGCGTCTGGGGCCCGTGCCTGCCGCCCATCCGGACGTCAGGTGCCCCGAGCCGGGCAGAGTCGGCGGACAGATCATCCGGCTGGTCCTGTGATTCCCGTTCGGCGGCGACGCGCAGGCGATAGTGTTCTATCTCCCGAGAGATGTCGGCCGGACCCCAGCCCAACACCGGAGCGACTAAGTCGGCAATACGGGCTGCGGCCTGCAGCCCACGATCCCAGGTCTCGATGGAAATCCGCGTTCGCCGCGCCAAAATGTCATCCAGGTGCAGGGCGCCCTCGTGGGACGCCGCATATACGGCTTCGACGGCGAGGTAGCCATCCGCACCCTCGATCGGCGAGGCGAGCGGTGGTCGGTCCTCGACCAATTCCAGCAGCTCCAGCAGCAGCGAGCCGTACCGGTTGAGCAAGCGCTCGACCTGCTGCACCGGCAAGCCCGACTCCGCCGCCAGCACGTCCCGGGCATTCCAAAGCGCTTGGTAGCCCTCGGCTCCAAGCAGTGGCACGTCTTCGGTGCAGCAAGCTGGCACGTGCCCTCCGAGGCCTCGTCCGGCGGCATCCAGGGCATCGCGCGCCATGACTCGGTAGGTGGTGTACTTTCCGCCGGCCACCGTGATGATGCCAGGCATCGGGGAAGCGACCGCGTGTTCGCGGGACAGCTTGGAGGTCGGGTCGGATTCACCCGATAGCAGCGGGCGCAGCCCGGCGTAGACACCCACCACATCGTCGCGGGTAAGCGGATCGGCGAGCAGCGCGTTGACGTGCCCCAGCAGATAGTCGATGTCCGCCGCGCTGGCTGCGGGATGCGCCAGATCGAGCTGCCAATCCGTGTCGGTCGTCCCGATGATCCAGTGGCGGCTGCCCCAGGGAATGATGAACAGCAGACTCTTCTCGGTTCGAGTGATCACACCGGCGGCCGAGTTGATCCGGCTCCGCGGCACGACGAGATGGATGCCCTTGGATGCGCGGATGCGGAACTGGCTGCGCCCACCGAGCGTCTCCTGCAGTTCGTCTATCCACACGCCGGTGGCATTGATCGTCTGCCGGGCCCGGACGTCGAACTCTTCGCCGGACTCGAGATCACGGACTCGCACACCCGTGACGCGCTCTCCATCATTGAGGAAGCCGAGCGCCCTGGTGCTGCTCGCACACAGTGCGCCATAGCGCGCCGCCGTTCGAGACAGCAGCAAGGTGTGCCGGGCGTCGTCGACCTGGCCCTCGTAGAAGCTGATCGAACCTCGGACGGCGTC
>DATFQP010000286.1:0-7364 GCA_035264145.1 Propionibacteriaceae bacterium | reverse complement strand
CGAGGAAGGTGCCGTGATGACGACACTGGATGTTGTGCCGAAGAAGAAGCCTGAGCCCTCCGCGGAGGAGACGGCAGCCAAGGAGCTGGTCCGGCTGGCCCGTGAACAGGGCTTGTCCCTGACCGGCCCGGACGGGCTGCTCAAGCAGTTCACCCGGTCGGTGCTGGAGACGGCGTTGAACGAGGAGATGACTGAGCATCTGGGTCATGAGAAACACCGGGCTGCCGAGGAGCGGGACTCCACTAATGTCCGCAACGGGACCCGGCCGAAGACGGTGCTGACCGAGGCGACCGGGCAGGTGCAGATCGAGGTGCCGCGTGATCGCGACGGCACGTTCGAGCCGCAGATCGTGCGTAAGCGGCAGCGTCGGCTGGCCGGGGTTGATGAGATCGTCCTCTCCCTCTATGCCAAGGGTTTGACCACCGGGGAGATCACGGCGCACTTCGCCGAGATCTACGGCGCCTCGGTGTCGAAGGAGACCGTCAGCCGGATCACCGACAAGGTGATGGAGGAGATGGCGGAGTGGGCCAACCGTCCCCTCGACGGCGTCTACGCCGCGGTCTTTCTCGACGCGATCGTGGTCAAGGTCAGGGATGGTCAGGTGGCGAACCGGCCGATCTACGCCGCGATCGGGGTCTCGCTGGCCGGGGAGAAGGACGTCCTCGGGTTGTGGGCCGGGACCGGCGGGGAGGGCGCGAAGTTCTGGATGGCCGTGCTCACCGACCTGAAGAACCGGGGCATCAACGACGTCTTCTTCCTGGTCTGTGACGGCCTGAAAGGGCTGCCCGACGTGGTCAGCAACGTGTGGCCGCTGACCACGACCCAGACCTGCATCATCCACCTGATCCGCAACACCTTCCGGCTCGCCTCCCGGCGGGACTGGGATCGGCTGAAACGGTACGTGAAGCTGATCTACACCGCCCCCAACGAGGCAGCTGCGCGGGCCGCGCTGGACGAGCTGACCGAGGCCTGGGGCAGCCGTTACCCGGCGATCATCCGGCTGTGGACCAACGCCTGGGCCGAGTTCATCCCGTTCCTGGACTACGACGTGGAGATCCGGACCGTGATCTGCTCGACCAACGCGATCGAGTCCCTGAACGCCCGCTACCGGCGGGCAGTCAAGGCCCGCGGCCACTTCCCCACCGAGCAGGTCGCGATGAAGTGCCTCTACCTCGTCACCCGATCCCTGGACCCGATCGGGAAAAGGCCAGGCACGATGGACCACACGGTGGTTGAGTCGGCCTGAGGCGCAGTGCCGGCATTACTGCCGGTCCGTTTCCTCAGGCCGCTCGCCGAACCGGGCGTGCGCCTCTCGACGCACCCGGCTCTCCACGGTCAGCTGTTCGGAGGTGTCGGTTGCAGGTAGGGGTTGGGGATCTTCTCGCCCCGGTATCGGTAACGGGTAACCGTCACCGAGGCCGGGTTGATCAAGATCACTCCGTCGGCCCCGAGTGGGAGCCATGCCCCGCTGGGAGTGGTGAATCGGCGGCGGAACTGACTCCACCTCCAGCGGTGCCGTTTGCGAAGCCACCTGATGATCCGCCAGTTCACGAAGTAGCGGAGCTGATTCAAGGTGTGCTTGCAGACAGCGTGCCGGAAGTAGTTGGTCCAGCCGCGCAGGATCTGGTTGATCCTGGTGATCACCGTGCCCATGTTTGCCTGCGAGACCCGGTGGGTCAGGCTACGCACCTTCGCCTTTACGGACCGCATCGGTCGTTGGGCGATGAATGTATAGACGTACCACCTGTTCGTTCCTCGTTTGCGTTTCCACCGGATGTGGAAGCCGAGGAAGTCGAACCCATCCGACATGTGCACGATCCGGGTCTTGGCCGCTGACAGCCGAAGGCCGAGCGGTTGCAGCACATGCGTGATGTCCTCGTGCAGGGTTTCGACGTCGGCCCGGGTGCCGTGCACCAACACGACGAAGTCGTCGGCATAGCGGACGATCCGCCAGGTTGGCAGCCCGAGTTGTCGACGTCGGTGACGCCGGTAGGTGGTGCCCATCTGCCCGTCCGGCCGCCACGGCGCCATCACGTGCTCGTCGAGCACGCTTAGCGCGATGTTGGCCAGCAGCGGCGACAGGATGCCGCCCTGCGGGGTGCCGGTGTCGGTCTCCTCCAACTGGCCGGTCTCGGTCATGATCCCGGCCTTGAGGAAGGCCTTCACCAATCCCAGGACTCGCTTGTCCTTCACCCTGGCCCGGACCCGGTCCATCAACGCGCTGTGATCGATCATGTCGAAGCACGCCTCGATGTCGGCGTCCAGCACCCAGTGGTATCCCTGAGTGCCGAGGCGGTGGATGTCGGCCACCGCGTCATGGGCCCGCCGCTGGGGTCGGAACCCGTAGGAGACCGGCAAGAAGTCGGCCTCGAAGATCGGCTCCAACACCAGCTTCAGCGCCGCCTGGACCACCCGGTCCGCGATCGTGGGAATGCCGAGCTTGCGCAGCTTCCCCGACCCGCCCGGTTTGGGGATCATCCGCTGACGCACCGGCAACGGCCGAAACGTTCCCGTCTTCAGTTGGGCGCGGAGATCATCCAGGAACCCTGCGACACCAAGATCGCCGGTGACGGTGGCGACGGTCCAGCCGTCCACGCCCGCCGTCATCGCCCCCTGGTTGCCCGCCACCCGGACGAACGCCATCATCAACGTCGCCGGGTCACACACGAGATTGAACAGGTCATCGAACCGGCGGCCCGGATCGGCCGCCGCCCAACAGTGCAGTTTGGTCTGCATCCCCGATACCCGCTGGAACGAGCCCGGTTCGGACCGCCCCAGCGTGGCGCCGCCATTCGGCGGCGCGTCTTTCGGCATTACAGCCACCCTCCCGCATCCAACCGCTGTCGCCCTTCCCCATGTGACCGGCTTTCCCGGCCTCGGAGTACTACGGCGACTCCGCCCCACCCAGGATCATCGGTCGACGGTGGACCTGTCCCGGCTACCGCGGCAGGCTGCCGTTGACGCTGGGACGATCATGGGCGGTTCCCGTGTTCACTGCTGTTCACTCGATCGAGGAGGAGCCTGACTCTGCCCCTGCGGCCTCGCCGTGCCTACGCCGCAGACCTTCAGCACCGCCTCCCCGAGGTCGGGCTTCACCAACCCCGGAAAGTTCCCCAGTCTGTCGAGCGGGGACGCGCCACTCCCGGCCCAGATCCGCCAGGTTTGAGCCGGTCTAGCGTTGAGAGGCTTTACACCGCCAGTTCCTCACGTACTCCTCTCGACCCATGCTCACCGGACCCACGCCATCTGGCAGTGCTGACGCACCCCGGCTTTGTCGGGGCTGCTCCCACCCTCACCGGCACCTCCCGGCTCGGGCTGCCCCCAGCTTCCACAGGCTGCTGCGACAGCCCACAGGTGCAGGTCTTTCACCTCCACTCAAACAGCAGCGCCTCACGGCGCACGAAGCCAGCCCTAAACGCCTTCGCCATCACCTTCGCCGACCGCATGCCGGCCGCCGAAGAACGTTGATCATGAAACCGCCACTTACACCGATAATCGGACGGACCCCGCTGGCGTCGCTGTCGTGGTCATGAGTTGTCCTGTCCGTGGTGGAGCTGCTGGGTCGGTGGACAGGCAGCAGTCAATCTGTGGACTTGGTCGTCGGACGCGGACGGGCCAGGCGGGTGCGGGTGTACAGCACGGACTCGACCGCATCGACACCGGTTCTCCGATGGCCTTGGTGAGGTACTTGGCCAGGTGCACTGCTGCATCCGGATGATCCGTGCCTTGCGGGCGCAGCGGCGGTGGAGGTTGTGGTCAGCCTTGACGGGTGCGGGGATTCTCCCGGTGGGGTAGGGATTTTGCTCATGTGTCCGGGACGGAACTGGCCGAGTGTGGAGGAGTCGAGAATTCGTTCGCTGTTCCTGGAGGTGCATCATGAGTTCGCCACGAAACGCCGCGCAGGTTGCGCCATGACCGCGGTGAGAACCGGAGGAGAGGCACCGGCGGTGCTGAAGCCGCCCGCCGACCTGCGCAGGATGAGCCGATTCCTTCTTGCGGTGCTGCTGCCGGTCGGTCCTGCGGCTGTGGCGGTTCAGAGGTTTGTATTGCCTTACCGCACGACCGACGGGCCGGAGGCGGTGGTCGCGAAGGTGGCGGTGGACCCGCAGGCTCAGTCGTTGCTGTTGTGGCTGGCGCTGATCGGCCTGTTGACCTTGGTTCCCGGTGTGTTGGGGGTCGCGCGGCTGACCCGGCGTCGGGCGCCCCGTACCACCGCCGCTGCTGTGTTGTTGCTGGTCCCGGCTTATCTCAGCATGGGGTGGCTCGTCGGGTCTGATGTGCTGCTGTCGGTGGGGGTCCGCGCCGGGGTTGACCAGCCGACCTTGGTCCGGTTGTACAGCACGGATCATCCGACCACCATGGTCGCCGCGGCAGTGTTCGTGCTGGGCCACGTCGTGGGCACGGTTGTTCTAGGAGTCGCTTTGTGGCGGTCCGGCACCGTGCCACGGTGGGCAGCGGTCCTGACTCTGGTGGCGCAGCCCCTCCACTTCACGGCGGCGGTGCTGGTCGGCAGCCCAACTCTTGATCTGGCTGCGTGGGGCTTGAACGTGGTCGGCTTCGCGGCGGCCGCTGTGGCCATCCTCCGGCTTCCCGACGACGCCTGGGACGTGGCCCCGGCCGCGCCGACAGCTGCTGGCCGTATCGGGGAAGAGCCGACGACGATACTGAGGCCATGACCGACGGAGGTGCAGGATCGGCGAGGACGGTACCGGCCCTGCGCGTCCTGGTCGGGGTTGTCGTGGCGGTTGTGCTCGGTGAGACGGGTGCCGCGCTGGCGCTGGCCCTGACCGGCGACCCGCCGACCGGCTCGGTACTCGGCGGCTTCGCTACGGTCAATCTCGCGATCTGCCTATCGTTCGGATTGTGCGGCGCGGTTTTGGCGTGGTTCCGGCCAACGCATCCGGTGGGCTGGCTGTTGGCACTGTCCGGTTGCGCTCAAGGCGTGACTGGGGTGGCGGCTGTTGCGCTGGCGGTGGGTACCGACGACCAGTGGTCGGAGCGGGCTCTGCGGCTGTTCGCCACGTTGTTCTCTTGGGGATGGCCATGGTCGATGGGGCTGGGGTTCTTCCTGGCCCTGCTGCTCTTCCCCGACGGCAAACTGCCGGGGAAGCGGTGGCGGCCCGTGGCCGTCGCCGTCGCCGTCGTCGGGATTCTCTTTGTGCTGCGGATGGGTCTCGACCCTTCCTCGTCGAACTTCGACGGTGCCCACCCGCTCCCGCACTGGGGTGCAGTCTCCGCCTTCGACCGGGCCGATGGACTGTGGGCGGTCATCGACCTGCTGAATGCCGCGTCGCTGGTGATCGTGCTCGCCTCGCTCGTCGTCCGCTTCAGTCGTGGCGACGACCGGACGCGTCGCCAGCTGCTGTGGGTAGTGTTCGCGGTGTTGGTCGTCGCGCTGGTCGCCGTCCCAGTGGTGCTGCTCCACATTGGGTCGATGTGGTTGCTGCTCGTGTTTGTGCTGGTGCCCGCGTCCATCCTGGTCGCGATCCTGCGGCACAACCTGCTCGACATCCGGCTGGTTGTGGCCCGCACGGTGGCGTGGACGCTGCTGACGGGCATCCTGGTCGCGGCGTACCTGCTCGTCGTCGCCGTGCTGGGGAAGTCCTTCGCCGCCGGAGGGAGCGCGGTCGTCGCCGCCGGGGTGGTGGCTTTGGCGCTGAACCCGCTGCGGCTGCGTTCACAGCGGCTGGTCGACCGGCTGCTCTACGGCGATCGGCAGGATCCCGTCCGAGTCTTGCGCCGGGTGGGACCCGCCCTCGGATCCGCGAGTGACCTCACCTCGCTGGCCGACGCGATCGCCCAGTCACTGAACCTGCCTTACGTCTCCCTCCGCGCCGACGGCCGCGAGCTAGCCACCGTCGGCCGACCGCCGTCGATGCTGCACGGTGTCCCGTTGCACGTCGGACCGGACCGGCAGGGCGAGCTGGTGGTCGGCGTCCGCCGTGGGGACGGCAGACTCACGGGCGCCGACCTGGACGTGCTGCGCCTGCTAGCGGCGCCGGTGGCCGTCGCCGTGCACGCGACCCTGCTGGCCGCGGAGCTTCAGCAGTCACGCAGCCGCGTGGTTTCTGCTCGCGATGACGAGCGACGGCGACTCCGCCGTGACCTCCACGACGGCCTCGGCCCGGTCCTAACCGGGGTCGGGTTCAAGGCCGACGCCGCTCGGAACTACATCCGGGCCCAGCCCGATGAGGCGATCGAACTCCTCACCGAACTCCGCGCCGAGACCGCGGCAGCGCTGGAAGACGTCCGGCGGCTGGTCTACGACCTCCGCCCGCCCATCCTCGACGACGTCGGCCTGCTCGAGGCGCTTCGGCGCCTGGTCGAGCGAACCGGACGACGTCCCGACGGCCTGCCGCTCAACATCACCCTGGAACTACCGGACAGCGTGCCGCCACTACCGGCCGGGGTGGAGACGACGACGTACCGGATCGCGGCCGAGGCACTGACCAACGTTGTCCGGCACTCCCACGCCAGCTGGGCGACCGTGCGGATGACGGTCGACACCTCCCTTCACCTCAGCATCATCAACGAGCAGCAAGCGCCGGCGCCGCCGTGGACGGCCGGGGTGGGCCTGTCCAGCATGCAGGAGCGGGCCGCTGAGCTCGGCGGTGTCCTGTCCGCCGGACCAGCGGCCCAAGGCGGAGCGGTCAGCGTGACCGTCCCTCTCGACCATGTCGCCAGCGAATGACAACCCTCCCCACCGGCTCGGCCGTTCGGGTCGTGATCGCCGATGACCATCCCGTCGTACGCGACGGCCTGCGGGTGCTGATCAATTCCATAGCCGGGCTCACCCTCGTGGGCGAGGCCGACACCGGAACGGAGGCGGTCCGGCTCGCGGTCACCCTCAAGCCCGACGTAGTCATCATGGACTTGGAGATGCCCCAGCTCGACGGCATCGCCGCCACCCGGCAGATCCTGCGCGCCCTGCCGGGGACCGCCGTCCTCGTCCTCACCATGTTCGAAGACGACGACAAGGTCCACTCCGCCCTCCGGGCCGGCGCACGGGGCTACCTGCTGAAAGGGGCGCTGCAGGACGAGATCATCCGAGCCATCTCTGCTGTGGCGGGCGGAGGCGCCGTCTTCGGGGCCGAAGTGGCCGCCCGGGTGATCAACCAGCTCGCCGACCCACCTCCGACCGCGCCGCCGCCATTCCCCCGGCTGACGGCCCGCGAACGAGAAGTCCTCGACCACCTCGCCGCCGGATTGCCGACCCGGTCGATCGCCGCGCGCCTGACGCTGTCAGAAAAGACGGTAGCGAACCACCTCTCGACCATTCTGACCAAGCTTGGGCTGGCCACCCGTGCCGAAGCCATCGTCATCGCCCGCGACGCCGGCCTGGGCCGAGGTGCAGACTGACCCGC
>DATFQP010000285.1:0-5052 GCA_035264145.1 Propionibacteriaceae bacterium | reverse complement strand
CAAGCTCATGCACGTCGGGCTGGGCGACGACGCCGAGTTCGCCCGCAAGCTCGACCGTGAGGCCCGCGCCGCCGCCCGGTTGTCCCATCGCAACGTCGTCTCCGTCTTCGACCAGGGTCGTGACGACTCCAACCCAGGCGGTGGCCGGCCGTACATAGTCATGGAGTTCGTCGACGGACACACGTTGCGGGACGTGATCAATCGCGATGCTCCACTGCCTCCATTGCGCTGCCTAGAACTAATGGATCCGGTCCTGGCCGCCTTGGCCGCCGCTCACGATGCCGGATTGGTGCACCGCGACGTCAAGCCGGAGAACGTTCTCATCAGCGACCGGGGCCAGCTCAAGGTCGCCGACTTCGGGCTCGCCAAGGCCGTCAGCTCGCAGACCTCCACCGCCACCCAGGGCCTGCTGATCGGGACCGTCTCCTACTTGCCGCCGGAACTCGTGATGTCCGGGAGGGCTGACGCCCGCTCCGATGTATACAGCGCGGGCGTCGTCCTCTTCGAGCTCCTCACCGGGCGCAAGCCGCATACCGGCGATACGCCGATTCAGGTGGCATACGCACATGTCAACTCCGACGTCCCGGCGCCGTCGACCCTGCGCACCGCCGGCCACATTCCTCCGTATCTCGACGCTCTGGTCACCCGGGCCACGTCGCGGAATCGCGACGCGCGACCACCCAACGCCCGAGTGTTCCTGACCCAGCTGCGCCGTGTTCGCGCAGCCCTGAGTGCAGGCTTGGCTGACGATCCGGACCTGACCCGTGAGCTCACCCGAAAAGTCCCTCTGACGCCGACTCGTAAACGTGATCGCGCCGATTACGAAGTCACCCAACAGGTGAGCGACATGGCTGGGATTCTTGGCCATCGCGCACCCGTACCGCCGCCGCCGGCGATCACGGCGCAACAGCCGCCGCGAACCATCCTCGATGCCCCTCCCCCGGCCGTGCCAGAGCGGGTTTATCAGCTTTCGGCCGCCCGGCAGGCCGCGCAGCGTGAACGCCAGGCTCGAGGCCGGCGGCGCGGCTGGCTTGCCCTGATCCTCGTCCTGATCGTCGCCACCTCCGCTGCGCTCGCCGGCTGGTATTGGGCCGAGGGCCGATTCACCACTGCTCCGGCACTGACGATGCTGACCGAGTCCGAAGCCGGGCGCGTCGCCAAGCAGGCTGGGCTGCGAATCGACTTCGAGGAAGACTTCAGCGAGACAATCGCCAAAGGCCGGGTCATCTCCACCGACCCCGCTGCGGGTGCCCGGATGTTGGATGGCGGCCAGCTGCACGCCACCGTTTCCAGAGGCCCCGAGCGCTATGCCATGCCTGTGGTCGGCGGCCTGAGCCGTACGGATGCGATAGCCGCCCTGAAGCGTGCCCGGCTCGAGGTCGGAAAGGTCACCGAGGAGTACAGCCGCTCCGTCTTGGACGGCACAGTGCTGCACGCATCCGAACGCGCGGGAACGCTGCTGCGTAAGGGGACCGATGTCGATCTCGTCGTGTCCAGGGGGCCGCAGCCCTTGAGCGTCGTCAACTACGAAGGAACCGACGCGGACACTGCGATCCGGGACCTGAAGCGGCTTGGCTTCGCCGTCGCGGTTTCCACGGAGCGCTCCGAAACCGTCGCGCGCGGGCTCGTCATTCGGCAATCGCCCCGCGGCGGCACGGGTATTCGCGGCGACACGATCAACATCACCCGCTCCCTCGGGCCCAATCTGGTCACGGTGCCCAATGTTCGGTCGATGGAGGTCCGGGCAGCCGAGCAGGTGATGAAGAGGGCAGGATTCAAGA
This sequence comes from Propionibacteriaceae bacterium, assembly GCA_035264145.1. Lineage (GTDB taxonomy): Bacteria > Actinomycetota > Actinomycetes > Propionibacteriales > Propionibacteriaceae > Microlunatus. Next base: position 3,271 of record DATFQP010000285.1, on the reverse strand, counting down.
CAGAAGTCAGGGCGAGTCCGCTGAGGAATGTAGGCACCGGCTTCGTCGTGTACACCAACCCCCGAGCCCGCAGCCAGGTACCTGAAGGCAGCACCATTACGTTGTTCGTGATCTAACCGCCGCCGCTCTAGGCTGGTCCGATGTCGCCAGCCGGACTCGGTGGCCAGCGGTGGCCTTTCGTGGCCCTGCTGACCATGACGGCAGTCTGGGGATCGACGTTCTTCTTGATCAAGGACATCGTCACTCGGATCCCAGTGCCGGACCTGTTGACGGTGCGGTTCGCCATCGCCACGATCGCGCTGGCGACGATGGCCGCCGGGCGCCTGAAGATGTCCCGTCGGACCCTGGCCCGCGGCTTGGTGCTCGGCCTCCTCTATGGCACCGCCCAATTGCTGCAAACCGCCGGGCTAGACCACACGGCCGCCAGCGTCTCCGGCTTTCTCACCGGCCTTTACGTCGTCGCCACACCGCTGCTGGCAGCGTGGATCCTGAGAACCACCATCAGCAGCAACGCCTGGCTGGCCAGCGTGCTGGCCACCGTCGGTCTGGCCGTCCTCTCCCTTCATGGCTTCGCTATCGGCTACGGAGAGCTTTTGACGTGCGTGGCCGCCCTGATCTATGCCGGTCACATCATCGCGCTCGGTCAGCTCAGTGAACCCGGTGAAGCCCTGAGTTTGAGCGTCATTCAGCTCTCGATGATCACCGCGGTCTGCGCAGTAGGGGCGGTGGCGTCGGGTGGTTCCCGCCCGTTGATTTCGATGCCGGCTACGGGGCTGGACTGGCTGATCGTCGTGTACCTGGCCGTGGTTGCCAGCGCCGTCACGATGGTGCTGCAGACCTGGGCTCAGGCTCGGGTCGAGCCCTCTCGCGCTGCGGTCGTCATGGCCATGGAACCGGTGTGGGCGGCTGCCTTCGCAATCGCCCTGGGTGGAGAGACGATGACCGTACGGATGATCATCGGTGGCCTGGCTATCGTCGCGGCGATGTATCTGGTGATGCGGTCATCCGCAGAACGTGGGGTACGAAGTCTCGAGAACCGCCTGGATGCGCGCGCTTCTGATCTCAGATCACGCTGATCCGTCCGGTCAGAACTCGTGAGTGGCGCCACCCCTCAGATCGATCAGCCGAGTACTGGTCATTTCGTCTATCCGCGACATCACCAGGTTGTGACCACGCTCGTTGAGCAGCTCGCCATGAATGGGAAAGCCTTCCAACGCACCAACCGCCCGGACGAAGTCGATGGTCTCCTTCATCGCCGCCCAGGGTCCGTACGCCGGCATGGCCAGCACATCGATGCCCTGCGGTGCGATGTCATACGCATCTCCGGGATGAAAGAAGGTGGGTTGACCCGCTGACCGAAGGACGTACCCGACGTTGCCGATGCGGGGAATATCTCGATGGATCACGGCATGCTGACCACCGACGCCGGAGATCAACACGTCCCCGATAACGGTCTGTTCATCGGGCGAAAAGGCCGTCGCCTTCGGCAACTCGGGAATCCTGCCATCGGCGATATGCTGGAGAATCGACGGCTCGACCAGCACTGTCGCGGCTGGGTTCGCCGCGAGCAACGCACCGGCGTGATCTGGGTCGAGGTGATCAGGGTGCTGGTGTGTCACCAGGACGCCGTCAAGATCGGTCAGATCGTGCCATGCATCGGAGAGGTTCCCCGGATCGATCAGGATTCGAGCATCGTCGGTTTCCGCGAGTACCGCTGCGTGTCCAAGGTGGGTGATCCGCATGGACCAAAGCTAGGGCACCCTCCGCATCGAGTCGCCGACTACTTCCCCGGCCCGTGCGCAGTCGACGACGCTGACGTCGAGATGGGTCACCCCGCGTAGCATGTTGGACCCCAGGGCGGAGACCAGCACACCGCGTTCAGCGGCGGCGGCGGCAACTGAGGCCGCCGGGGTGGCGCCGGTGTTAAGTACCACAATGTTCGTTTCCACACTGTCGAGGGCAATCGCCTCGGGCACCCGGTCCGCGACGGCTTCGGCGAAGGTGCGAGCCGCCAGATGATCATCCGCCAAACGTTCGACATGATGGTCGAGGGAATGGATGGCTGCTGCGGCAAGCATTCCCGCCTGTCGCCAGCCACCACCCAGCCGTTTTCGCAAAATCCGAGCTCGAGCGATGTTGTCGGCCGTGCTGACCAGCACCGAGCCGACCGGAGCACCGAGCCCTTTGGAGAAGGCGACGGTGACAGTGTCGAAGAGGTGGCCGTAGCTCGCGAGATCGACCCCCGTCGCAATGTGAGCATTCCAGAGCCGGGCGCCGTCCAAGTGGCACCGAATGCCGTGGTCATGACACAGCTCCGACACATCGGTCAGGTGGTCGAGCGACTGCACCGTCCCGCCGCCGAAATTGTGCGTATTCTCCACCGCGACGGCGGCCGTGGCCACGAGAAACGGGTTGGCGGCCGGTGAAATGAGTGCCGCCACCTGCTCGATGACGAGGCGGCCGTTGGGAGCTGAGAAGGTTCGCATTGTCACGCCGGCCAAGGCTCCATGCGCGCCCATCTCCGCCCTCGCAATATGCGCCGCCGCGTCACAGATGACCTCTTGACCGGGCTCAACCAGCAACCGAACGGCAAGAAGGTTCGCGAGCGACCCGCTCACGCAGAAAAGACCCGCCTCGTGTCCCAGCAGCAGCGCCACCCGTGCTTCGAGTTCGATCACCGTCGGGTCCTCGCCGTAGACGTCATCGCCCACTGGCGCTGCCAGCATCGCCGCTCGCATAGCCTCGGTCGGTTTGGTGACCGTGTCCGAACGCAGATCGATCAAATCGATTGGCCGCAGAAAATTCACGTGATCAATGATCGGATGACCCGGCAGGCAGCACATGCACTGGGGGCAGATCCTGGGCGATCACTGCTTAACGAGACCTTGCAGCCGGGCGAGGATGCTGTCCAAGCCTTGGCGCAACTGCTCTTGCTGGTGTCCAACCGCCTGCCGCTCATAAGTTCTATTTTGTCAGTGGCGTCTGAGACGATTTTGGTGTGTCGGGGGACAGGCTTGAAGCGATCGATGCGGCGCGGAGTGACCTCGCTGCGGCACGCCGGGCTGCGGCGATCGCCATGGCTCATCTGGTCGAGAGTTGTGTGCGGTTCGCGGATATACGCACCGAAGCTGATCTGTGAGTGTGGGGGTGGCTGGTCTGGGACTGGCTGGTCAGGATGGTTCTGGTCGCGTTGTCTGGCGTGTGACTCTCGAAGCTATTGGCCCGTCTTGGCGGTGTCTTTCTGTTGAATTGTCCGCGTTGGGGATCGCGG
>DATFQP010000284.1:0-3447 GCA_035264145.1 Propionibacteriaceae bacterium | reverse complement strand
TCAATTCGGGTGACGAACATCAGTGCAAAAGCGAGATAGCCTCCGGCGATCAACGCGCCCGCCAGCGCCGACGCCTTGCCGAGCACGAGGAAGGCAACGGCACGCTGCGGATCCATGCGCTCCTTGCGAACTTGGATCCGGGTGTGAGTCGTGTAGGCGAACACACCGACGAGCCCGGCGATGAGCAGCACTCCGACGGGCGCGGTCCAGGGCACCTGGGGCGGTACCAGATCGAAGCTGTTGGACACAGCAACGATCAGCCAACCAGATAGCGCCCCGAAGATTGCCGCCACCGCGAGCGCGCGGGGAGGGGTCGATCTGACCGACCCACCGGATGGTTGCTCAGCCAAGCCCGCTCAATCACCCTCGATGACCAGGTCGTCTCTGCGGACGACCCCGGAGGACTCCGCCGCCGCAGCCAGATCAGCCACCGATCCCCGACCGGGAAGCTCGCCTTTGGGATCGATCTCGCGCCACGGCACCAGGACGAACCCACGCTCGTGGGCCAGCGGATGCGGCAGCTTGAGGTCGACCTGATCGCTCTTGCTGTTGCCGACCATGATCAGGTCGACATCGAGCGTACGTGGCGCCCAGCGATCGTCTACCCGTCGGCGCCCGAACGCGTCCTCGATGGCCAGTGCCCGCTCCAGCAACGTCCGCGGTTGAAGAGTGGACTCCGCCACCACCACCAGGTTGAGGAACTTCGGACTGTCCTCCGGACCACCGATCGGCTCGGTCTCATAGACGGGTGAGATGTCGACCACTATGACGTCCGGGGTATCGCGGAGGGCATCGACCGCTCCCTGCAGGTTGCCCAACCGGTCCCCCAGATTGGAGCCGAGCGAGTAGACCACCTTGCGCAGAGGCCTCATGCCGCTGAGGGTGTCGGCGTCGATCGCGTGAGGATTCGGGCTGCTCATCTCACTTACTCCTTGTCAACGTGACTGCGATGTCAGCTGCGGTCACCGGGATGGGCGCTTCGGGTTTGTGAACGGTCACGGTGACCCCGAGCACCGGATCGAACTGGAGGCAAGTGCGGGCAATTCGGTCAGCCAAGGCCTCGATGAGGTTGAGCGGATCAGCTTCGATGTCGGTAACGATGGCTTGAGCAAGTGTTCCGTAGTCGAGAGTATGCCGGAGATCATCGGAGACGGCCGCGCGGCTCAGGTCCAAACGGCAGTCCACGTCGACCACAAAACGCTGCCCCCGCTCCCGCTCGAACTCGTGGACGCCGTGATGGCCGTACCCAGTGATACCGCGCAGTGAGACATGATCAACAGCTGGCGACTGCTGCATGGGGACCGCGGACGATCCGGCACGCTCGAGAGGCTCTGCTGCCATCTCACCTCCTCACAGGGGCGACCCTATCGGACCGCGAAAGGTCTGCCATCAGTCACGAGACGCTCGGAACGCCGACCTTCGGGCCTGACCTTGACACCTCCCTCGGCAGCCGCGATCACACAGTCATCAGGCGCGCAGCGAGCGAGCCAGAACCAGGCGTGATCACGAAGCCGCCAACCGGTCCACGACGGCAATGGCGTCGCGACTAGCCCGTACGGAATGCACCCGTACGCCCCAGATGCCGCGGCTCGCCAGCAGCGTCGTCAGCGCCACCGTCGCGTCCTCGCGATCCTTGGGCGGTCGAGGGCTGCCGTCAGGAGCTGCCAGCAGCGTGCCGAGGAAGGTCTTGCGGGAGACGCCGGCGAGGACGGGAAGCTCCAGCGCAGCCAGCTCGTCGATGCGCTGGAGGAGCTGCCAGTTGTGTTCGCCTGTCTTGGCATAGCCGAACCCCGGGTCGATGATCAGCTGGTCCTTTGTGATGCCGGCCTCCAACACCGAGTCGACTTGACGGCCGAGCTCCGCGATCACGTCAGCCACCACGTCGCCATATGTGGCCCGATTTTGCATGTCGGTCGAGTGTCCTCGCCAATGCATGCACACGTACGGAAGCCCCAGGCCCGCCACCAACGGCAACATGTCGGGATCAGCCTGACCGCCGGACACGTCGTTGATCAACCGAGCACCACTGGCGACTGCCTCGGCTGCCACTCGCGGCCGCATGGTGTCGATGCTGACAACGGTTCCTGTCGCCGCCAGCTCACTCACCACCGGGAGCACGCGACGCAGTTCCTCGGCAACGTCCGGCCGCGCGGCGCCGGGCCGCGTCGACTCACCGCCGACGTCGATCAGGTCGGCGCCTTCCTCGATCAGTTCAAGACCGTGCTCGATGGCGTCCCGCGGCTGGAACCACTCGCCTCCATCGGAGAACGAGTCCGGCGTCACGTTGACAACACCCATCACCAGGGTGCGGCCCCGCTGCGGCAGGCCACTCACCGCCGGAAACCGATTCACCCGATAACCCTACGGCTCCGGGCATCACTCAACTTTGAACCCCATCGATGCACTTTGAGCCTGTAGCAAGGGGCTCGAACAGTGCCGGCGTGGCTCAAACTGCGATTTGGAGAGTTGACCAAGACCTTCGCGGTGCTCAAGTCGCGGAGATCCGCCGCCGCACCGACGTCGTTGGCATCTCCCCCGATTGTTGGCCGGGCAGCGTCAGTTGCTGGTGATCAGCTGCATGGCTTCGGCCCGCGTGGTCGGGTCGCGAAGCTGGCCGCGTACGGCGCTGGTAATGGTCTTCGAGCCCGGCTTGCGGACACCCCGCATGGTCATGCACAGGTGCTCGCACTCGATCACCACGATGACACCCCGTGGCTCCAGAATGCGCTCCAAAGCCTCCGCCACCTGGGTGGTCAGCCGCTCTTGGACTTGCGGGCGCTTCGCGTAGATGTCGACCAACCGGGCCAGCTTCGACAATCCGGTGATCCGGCCGTCGACGTTCGGGATGTAACCCACGTGAGCCACTCCGGTGAACGGCACCAGATGATGCTCGCAACAACTCCAGACCTCGATGTCCTTGACCAGCACGAATTCGTCATGGCCGATGTCGAAAAACGTCGACAGCACCGACTCGGGCTCTTCTCGCAGGCCATGGAACATCTCCGCGTACGCCCGCGCGACCCGCCTCGGAGTGTCCCGCAACCCGTCCCGCTCGGGATCCTCGCCAATACCGATCAGGATCTCCCTGACCGCGGCGACTACGCGATCTTGATCGAAGGTGCCGGTCGCGCGGGGCCGAGCGATCGAGTTCACACCGGCCACCCCCCGGCCGTCCGTCATACGAAGTCAGGTCCAGCTGGAGGTAGCTGACTGGGCACCGGTGTGTGTCCGGGTGGCACCGGCGCACCGCCGGCCGGCTGGGTGTCTCCCGGGGGAAGTTGCGCCCCTGGGTGGTGTCCGTTGCCGTTGCCGTTCACTGACGGTGGGGGTGGAGTCACCGGTGGACGGGTCGACGGAACGCGGCTGTCGGAGCCGGTCCAGGCCGGCCGCTTCGGCCAGAGCTTGAGCGGCTGGAACACGGTGGCGACCTCCTCCCGGTCCAGCGTC
>DATFQP010000283.1:0-4982 GCA_035264145.1 Propionibacteriaceae bacterium | reverse complement strand
ACCGGAACCGGCCCAGCTCTGTGGACGCCACTGCCCCGCAAGGAGGGCACCAAGGTGACGTGGCTGCCGACCCAGCGCCCGATCCAATCGCGCGAGCTGGTCGTCGGAAGGGCGTTGACTGACCGGCACCTGCGGAGCGGCAATCAACGGGTCATTGGCGTAGAACACCGAGCCCGACTCGAACAGAGCAAGATCGTCATTGCCCCGGCTGCGGTTGCGGGCCGCCGCTGCAAGCAGTCCGGGCAGGATCGTCGTGCGCAGATACGGACTCGTCTCTGACAGCGGATTGATGATCCGGTTCAGGCGGCGTCGTTCGTCGTCGGCCGGAATGCCGAGCCGATCCAGCTCCTCGATCGACAGGAACGGCGAGCTCAGCACCTCGACGAAACCCGACGTGGCCAACGCCGCCGCAATGTCGCGCCGCGCACGCTGGCTGCGCGTCAGGCCACGACCCACCGGTGCCCGGGGCACGACCGGTTCGATGGTGTCAAAACCGATCTGTCGGCCGACCTCCTCGACATAGTCGTAGGGATCGGTGAGATCGGGCCGCCAGCTCGGTGGCGTGATCGTCAGCCGACCATCATCGTGTTCTACGACGGCCGCACCGATAGTCCGAAGCAGTTCGACGGCGGTGCCATGATCGATATCGGTGCCGAGAATGATACCAGGGAGGCTGTCGGCGATCGTCGTGCTCGGTGAGGGTGGCACTGCCCCTACCACGGTCTCGTTAGCGATCAGCGTCCCACCGGCCAGCTCCACCAATAACCGAGCCACCCGGTGTGCGGCAGCGTACGTCGCGCCTGGGTCGACGCCGCGCTCGAAACGGCGGGAGGCTTCGGACGAGAGCTTGTGCCGGCGGGACGTCCGAGCGATGGTCATCGCGTCGAAGTGTGCAGCCTCGATCAGCACGCTGGTGGTCGAGGCTGACAGCTCACTGGAGGCACCGCCCATGACGCCGGCCAAGCCGATCGGGCCACTGGCGTCCGTGATGAGCAGATCACCGGGATGCAGCGGCCGGACGACATCATCGAGGGTCGTCAGCTTCTCCCCTTCGATGGCCTTGCGCACCACCATGGGTCCATCGAGTAGATCGGCGTCGTAGGCATGGATCGGCTGTCCAGTTTCCAACATCACGTAGTTGGTGATGTCCACGGCCAGCGAGATCGACCGCATGCCGGCCAACTGAACGCGCCTGGACAACCAGAGCGGGCTCGGCCGCGTTGGATCGATGCCGGTCACACTGACCGCGACGAACAGCGGGCAGGCATCCGACTCGAGGCGCACCGGGTAGCCCTCCCCTTTGGCCGCTGGCACCGGCCGATCCACCGGATCGATGAAGGACACCCCGGTCGCCTGCGCCGACTCCCGGGCCAGCCCCCGAATGGAGAGGCAGTAACCCCGGTCGGGAGTCACGGCGACGTCCAGCACGTCGTCGCGCAACCGGAGCACGGGCACCGCATCCAGGCCTGGCTCAAGATCATCATTGGGCAGTACCAGGATGCCGGAGTGATCCTCGCCCAACCCGAGCTCGCGGGCTGAGCAGATCATCCCGTCAGAGATGTGACCGTAGGTCTTTCTGGCAGCGATCCGGAACCCGCCGGGTAGGACCGCGCCCGGAAGCGCGACGACCACCGTGTCACCGATCTCGAAGTTATGGGCACCGCAGACGATTCCCCGCGAGCCGGTCTCATCGTTGTGCTCGGCGACGTCAACCCGGCAATAGCGGATCACCTTCCCGTTGCGGTGTTCCTCGACCTCGTAAGACACGACTTGCCCGACCACGAGCGGACCGGTGACATCGGCGCCAGCCTGAGAGATCGTCTCGACCTCGAGACCCGCTCGAATCAAAGCTTCGCCAAGACCGCGGGCGTCAAGATCATCAGGTAGGGACGCGAAGTCCCGTAGCCAGCTCAGCGGTGCCTTCATCGCGCCCGCCTGAGGCCTGCCCCGCTTGTGCGGCGCGTTTTTGTCGGTGTCGCCCTCATCGCGCGAGTCCAGTCAGCGATCGGCTGAAGCGCACGTCGCCCTCGATCATGTCGCGCATGTCCTCGGCGTTGTTTCGGAACATCAGTGTCCGGTCCACTCCAATCCCAAAGGCGAAACCGGTGTAGGTGTCGGCGTCGACACCGCACGCCTGGAGCACCCGCGGGTTGACCACCCCGCACCCGCCCCATTCGATCCACCCTTCGCTCTTGCAGGTCCGACACGGTCGGTCGGGGTTGCCGACTGAGGCGCCGTGACAGACGAAGCACTGGAGATCGACTTCCGCAGACGGCTCGGTGAAAGGGAAGTAGTTCGGCCGCATCCGAGTCCGCGTATCGCCGAACATGGTCTGCGCGAAATGATCAAGCGTGCCGCGGAGATGACCGAGGGTGATGCCCTTGTCGACAACAAGCCCTTCGATCTGGTGGAACACCGGCAGGTGCGTGGCGTCGTACTCGTCGGCGCGGAACACCTTTCCGGGGCACACGACGTAGATCGGAAGTTCGCGGGTCAGCATCGAACGGATCTGCGCCGGCGAGGTGTGCGTTCGCAGCACGACACCTCCGTCCTCCGGGGCGACGAAGAGCGTGTCCTGCATCGTCCGGGCCGGATGGTCGGGGATGAAGTTGAGTGCGTCGAAGTTCATCCATTCGGCTTCCAACTCGGGCCCTTCGGCGACCTCCCAGCCCATGGCGACGAACACGTCCTCCATCAGGTGCATCAGCGCCGTCACCGGGTGCACCGCGCCTTCCGGCTGCAGCAGGACCGGAAGGGTGACATCGACCCGCTCCACTACCAGCGTGCGTGCCAGCTCGGCCGCCGAGATCTCCGACTCACGGGCCTGGAACGCCTCGTTGATCCGGGCACGCGCCTGCCCGACCCTGGCTCCCACAACTCTGCGTGCCTCCGGCGGCAAGGCCCCGATCTCGCGGTTGGCCAACGCAATGGGTGACCGGTCGCCGGCATGGGCAAGGCGAACCTGCTTGAGCTCCGCCACCGTGGCAGCCGCTGCGAACGCAGCCAGCGCCGCGGTCACCATCTCCTCGACACTGTCGGCAGCCAGCGGTGTGACCTGGACGGGATCGTAGCTGGTGTTCGGCCCGGACATGGGCTCCCCTCATGAGTGTGCTGGAACGCGGCGCGCGCCCGGAACAGTCTAGAAACGCACGGGCTCCGCAGGCGAGTCAGTTTGGGACCTGGAGCCGGACGCCGCCCTCCGCTGGGCGGTCGACGTGGCGTAGAGGCAGACGGCCGCGGCCGCCGCCAGGTTGAGGCTTTCGGCCGCGCCGTAGATCGGTACCCGCACCCGCTGGTCACACAATGCGGCGTCATCGGCCGGCAACCCCCACGCTTCGTTGCCGAAGAGCCACAGGCACGGCCCCGTGAGACCACCGCTGATGTTCAGCTGGTCCAGACCGATCAGGGCACCGCCGTCGGCGGCCAAAACCTGAAGTCCCTTGGCTCTCGCCGCTGCGACGACCTCTGACAGCGCGGCCCCCACAACAAGGGGGACATGAAACAGGCTGCCGGCGCTCGACCTGACCGCCTTGGAGTTGTAGGCGTCGACCGATCCCTCGCTCAAGACCACCGCATCCGCGCCGAAGGCATCGGCGCAACGAATCACCGTGCCGGCGTTGCCCGGGTCGCGTACTCGCGCGCAACAGACGACAAGCGCCGGATCGGCGCCAAGAACATCGGCCAGCGGTCGGTCGACCATCCGGCAGACCGCCACCACACCCTGCGGGGTCGAGGTGTCGGTCAGCGAGGCCAGAACGTCATCAGCGGTGATACGCACCGCGACGCCCGCCGTTGCTGCCGTTCTGGTCAGCTCTCGATGTTTCTCAGCACTGGACCTGGTCACCAACAGGTACTGCACGCAGCCGACCATCCGCAGCGCTTCCCGGACAGCCTGAGGGCCCTCGGCGAGAAAACGTCCGGCTGCCGTCCTGTTCTTGCGCCGGGTGAGCCGTCGAGTCGAACGAAGTTCGCTCTGTGAGGCAGCGGCGTATCCGACGGACTCGTCCAAGATCGGCGATCGGGTCTTTAGGCGGCGCTGCTATCGGTCGCCGCCGCGTTATTGCGCGCCACTTCGACCAGCGCTCCGAAGGCAGCCGGATCCGTTACCGCGAGGTCAGCCAAGATCTTGCGATCGACGTCGACACCGGCGGTCTTCAGGCCGGCGATGAAACGGTTGTACGTCATTCCCTCAGCTCGAGCCGCCGCATTGATCCGCTGGATCCAGAGCTTACGGAATTCACCTTTGCGCGCCCGACGGTCACGGTAGGCGTAGACGAGCGAGTGCGCGACCTGCTCCTTGGCCTTGCGGTAGAGCCGGGAGCGCTGGCCCCGATATCCGGCGGCCTGCTCGAGGACATCCCGACGTTTCTTGTGTGCGTTGACCGCGCGCTTGACGCGTGCCATGTCTTACTCCTTGTTTCTGATGCGGATTGTGGTCAGGCGCGCTTGCCGAGCAGTCGGCGGGCTTTGTTGGCATCGCCAGGCGCCAGCACGGCGTCCCCATCGAGGCGGCGGGTTCGGGTGCTGGGCTTGTGCTCATTGAGGTGCATCTTGCCCGCCTTCCGGTGCATGATCTTGCCCGTCCCGGTGAACCGGAACCGTTTCTTGGCACCGGAGTGCGTCTTCATCTTCGGCATCTGTGCCACTCCATTTCGTCTCGTCGGGCTCGCCAGGACGCGCGCCGGCCATCGGCGGGACCGGCTCGCGTCGGGTTCTTCTAGTTCAGATCGAGATCTGGATCGAGATTGTCGGCTGGACCACGGCGCTTCTTCAACGCCGGCTGGGCCGCCGCCTTCGCCCGGCTGGCGGCCGCCTCCGTACGCTCGGCCGCTGCGTCAGCCTGCCGCTCGGCCGCTCGGCGGTCACGCTCCGCGCGGACATCAGCGCGAGCTTCCACCTTCTTCTTGTGCGGTCCGAGCACCATCAGCATGTTGCGACCGTCTTGCTTCGGCGAGGACTCGACGAATCCGAACTCGTCCACG
>DATFQP010000282.1:0-3736 GCA_035264145.1 Propionibacteriaceae bacterium | reverse complement strand
CCGCTGCACGTACCGTCCCGCTTCACCGCCTCGCGAATGAAACTGGCGCCGGCGCCACCTACGGTCCGTTGGCGGCTGCAGCTCGGCCAACGCCACATTGCTGATCCCGTCCGCTGGGTAAAGCCGTCGGTCGTACAGCCGTGGTCAGGCGAGACCGTCTCGGCCCGGAAGTTTGTGAGGCGCCGGATGTCCTCACACTTCTCGATCTACCCTCCGCCGAGGGACCGGATCAGCAGAGGCACCATCTCTTGCCCGTCGCCGCAGCGGGGATGATCCCATGACGTAACCATGGCGCCCTTGACTGTCGCCAGGATCGGCTCCGCAAGGTTGCACGCGATAACGGGCCGATCCTGTGGCACCTTCCCTTACAGCCATCGACGGTCAGCCCTCAGCAACCAAGTCTCGAACCGTCTGCAGCGCATCCTCGATCTGCTGTGAGCCCTGCGGGGTGAGTTCGCCCTTCTGTGACAGCTCGGCGAGGTATTTGTCTATGTCGTCAACCTTCTTGACGGCGTCCTCACCGCGCTTCCCTGTGAGGTGCTTGTCCAGCTCATCGACTCGCTTGGCTAGTTCCTCCCCCTTCTTGGCCTCAATCTGGTCGTTGCTGGATACGGCGCGCACCGCTCTGCGAAGGTCAGATAAGGCCTGCTGCAGACGCGGAGTGGTGCTGCTCACCTCCGGCGACGTGGTCGCTGACTCGGTGCTCGGCTGACGGCTCGGCTCTGGTGAGCTCGGGTCGCTGGACGATGGTGGGGCCTGACTTGAGGTGCTTGCCGACTGAGGGCTCGCCGCAGCGGAGGTGGGGCCACTGCCTGGTGCTGCTTCCTGATTGCTCGATGGCGCCTCCGCCATGACGGCCGCAATGACAACTGCCGCCATAAGAGCTAGTAGAGCCGCAACCGCAGCGATCAACCGACCGGATAATCGCCGTCGCTGCGGTATGGCGGCCACGGCGGTTGGGATGGCATCCGTTGCGATTGGGCGGGTGACGTTGCCCATGACGGTGGTGGGCACCCCCGCCTCGGATGTCGGCCAGGCCGTCCGTGGACGGGTGAGACGGTCGAGCACCTCTCGGGCCGACTGGGGTCTGTCCTGCGGGGACTTGCTGAGCATCTGCGCCACGAGCGCATCGAGCGTCGGGTTGATGTCTGGACGACGGTCGCGGATCCGTGGGGGTTGAGCGCTCACATGCTGGTGCGCAAACGCGAGTGGATGCTCAGCCTCGAAGGGTGGTCTACCCGTCAACATCGTGGTGATGACGCACCCCAACGCGTAGAGATCGCTGCGCTCGTCGGCTGGACGGCCCTGCAGCTGCTCGGGTGAAAGGTACGGCGGGCTACCGATCACGGTATTCGGCGCCGTCAACCGCGCTGCGGCGGTCTGGGCCAGATGCGCAATACCGAAGTCGACGATCTTGAGCGTGCCACGAGCGTCGAACATCAGATTCGCGGGCTTGATGTCTCGATGCACCACCCCCGCGCCGTGAGCCGCGGCAAGCCCCGACGCGACCTGCCCGGCCAGGGCCACGGCCTCCCGCTCCGGCAAGGGTCCGTGCTGAGCCACGTAGCCGTCCAGGGTCGGCCCCGGCAACAGCTCCATGACCAGAAACGCCGTGTCCCCGTCGGTGCCGCTGTCAAAGATGGTCACAACGTTGGGATGCTGCAGCCCAGCCGCAGTCCGAGCCTCCCGGACGAACCGTTCGAAGGCAGCCCGATCCCCATGCGGATCGAACTGCTGCACCTTGACAGCCACGTCCCGGCCGAGCACCGTGTCATGCGCCGCCCAGACATGACCCATCCCGCCAGACCCGATCCGCCGGTCCAGCCGATACCGCCCGACCAGCAGGATCTGCGCGTCCATACCCGACATCCAACCCCGCCGGGAGTCCCTTACCTGGATGGGGGCCGAGAGGGCGGCCTCCGGCATTGCGCCGCCCTCTCGGCAGATGGACTCGGTTACGCGAGCTGCCCCCGGATCGTCCCCGTCGGGCACGCCGTCGTGTGGACGTTGACGTAGTAGTTCTCAGGGTTGGCCAGAATCGCGGCTGCGTCTGAGTCATACGCTCCCTCATGTCGCGACCGGGCCGCCGAGCCGCCGAGCGGCACTTGCTGGTCAGTCGAAAGCCCGGTCTGGCGTTGTTTTAGCCAACATGCACGTAGGGTCGCTTCCATCGGTCGGGCTCGGCCCGACGGAGGACTTCCCGGGTGACGGGCGCCACCTCGCCGACCCCCATGGCGAGGAAGCGCAACAAGTTCACCGCCGGGTGGCCTTCAGTCCACTCGAAGTAGATGTGGGGCTGTCTCCCGGTGTCGTCACGCAGGTGCAGCAGCAAAGCTGCCAGCGCATTGGGAACGGTTGCGCTCTCAATCTTCAGCACGCGATGGCGCTGGTGGGCGACGTGGCCTTCGACGTCGAGGACCGTCGCGAATTCTGAGGGGTCCTTCACGGTGATCTCGACGAAGATGAAGTCTTGGGCATCGGTGAGATCGTGGTCATTCATGACCTGCGCGCGTTTCTCTCTGTACTCCTCGGCATCGAGGAGATCCGGTTCATTCGCTACCAGTCGTATCGTCCGCCGGGCGCAGTCGCGAATGAACAGTTTCGCGGTGTCATCGAGTCGAACATCAGTCACCCGAAGCTCCAAGGCACGCGTCAGCCTCGAAATGACCGAAATCGCGATGATGCCGATGATGAACAAAGCCGATATGACAATGCCATCCGGCTTTTCAATCACATTGGCCCCGAGAGCATAAAGCAAGATGAGGGTCAGCACGGTGAATCCGACGGTGGCCGCACGCTGTCGGCCTCGAACCGCGCTGATGGCCACTGCCACCGCCCCCGACACCATCATGGCCAGGATCCCGGTGGCATAGGCGCCAGCTTGCGCATTGACGTCGGCGTGGAAGGCGATGGTGATGGCGATGCTCACCGCGGTGTAGACCAGGACGACCGGGCGCACCGCGCGAGCCCATTCCGGTGCCATGCCGTAGCCGGGCAGGTAGCGGGGCACGATGTTGATCAAGCCCGCCATCGCCGAGGCCCCGGCGAACCACAGGATCAGGATGCTGCTGACGTCGTACACGGTCCCGAACGCCTCACCCAGCATCTCATGTCCCAGGTAGGCCAGGGCCCGGCCGCTGGCCTCACCACCTTCGACAAACGCCTCGGGGGGGATCAGCACGGTCGTGATGAAGCTGGTCGTGATCAGGTAGGCCGACATGATCAGCGCAGCCACGGTCAGCAGCCTGCGGGTGTTCCTGATCCGGCTCGCCAACCGTTCCTTGGGACTAGCGCCGGCTGCCGCAACCAGCGGCATCATGCTCACGCCGGTCTCGAAGCCGGACAACCCCAAGACCAGCAGGGGGAATGCGATCAGGGCAGGACCAACGATGTCCATGAACCCGGTTCCGTTCGCCGTCAACGCCTGCGTCCACGTGTCAAGCACAGCGGGGCTGGCGAAAACCTCCCTGAGGCCGACGACGACGATGACCGCGTTAAGCAGGAGGAAAACGGCCACGAGCGGAATGGCGACCACCACCGCTTCGCTGAACCCGAGGAGGAAGACAACTCCGAGGATCAACAACAGCACCACGGTGACCGGCACGGCGTGGCCATTCAGGAACGCCGGCAGATACGGGTTTTCGAGCATATGGACGGTGGCATCGGCCGATGACAAGGTGATGGTGATAATCCACGACGTCGCAACGAACCCCAGCAGTATCAAAACGAACGTCTT
>DATFQP010000281.1:0-14656 GCA_035264145.1 Propionibacteriaceae bacterium | reverse complement strand
CGTCGGTCGGTGGCTGCAGCGCAGCGGGCACCGCGACGACATCGTCTGCGCCGATGCCGGATAGGCCGGCGCCCACAATGATGACGTCGACGGACCGGGCGGGTCTGATCGCCCATCAGGATTGCCCGGCTGCTCGGTCTTTATCACCCAATCCTCCAGCTTCACAATGCACCGAGATGGTTGACCCTCGCTCACCCATCCGGCATCGCTAGGTCGCGAGTCGTCGCAGCGATGCGTCGAGTATTCGCATCAGCTCCCCGACACGACGACCACCAGGCGGTGCACTCGGGTAGCGCCTCAGGACGTTCACGACGACGGGTGACGCAAGTATCCGGGACTGAGCGATCCGGTCGAGTCCGACAGCGGGATCGTCTCCGGCGGAGAGTTCGAACGCTCGTGCGGCATGAGCGGCCGATCCGAGGATGTGTTTGACCTGAGTAGCTCTGGGCAGGGGTGAAGGAACGCCGCACCCACCGCGTGGCCGGCCGCGCGGGCGGCGTTGCTCGCCGCAGCCTGTCCCGCATCGCGGGCCTCCCGAGCCGCCCGGTAGGCCGCCCATGCGCTTTCACGTAGTGCCTTGGTCCGCTCGCCCCCAACCGCGAACGCCTTCGCAGCGTCGATCGCCGCTCGCGGGCGCCGATCGTCAGCGTGTTCACGTTCAAAGATCACCAATGCTGGCCGCGCGCACGTCACCGCATAGCCGGCGATCTCCTGGAGTTCGGATCGGCTGAGTCCGATCGTCGTGGAGTCGTCCGCCATGGCGTCATTCTTGGTACAGGGGCCGACGTCTCACCAGACGCCCGCTAAGCCGGTCACCTCGTGCATACTCTTCAGGCCCCACTGGACGAATCAGATTTCGTCCAGGACCTCGTCGGCAGTTGGCGGGCTTCTATCGTGGGCTTGCCGGTCCACGTGCGGAATAGTCAGTTGTGCTGAACCGGCCCTGGCGTCGGTCCGGGAGACCTTCATCGAGCGCTCCGAGGTCCCGCCGGTCTTCGCCCTTCTGCACTGCCTCCTGCGCGACTGAGGGCGCCGATCAGGGCTGCGACCAAGCGAGTGATCGACGACCCGTCGGTGTCGTGGTCGGGGTTAGCTTCCACCAGCGTCATGCCGACGACCCGCGGGTCGGACAGCAGGACGGTCAGGAACCGGATGAGGTGGTCGAGGCGCAAACCCCTGCCGTACGTGGCGATGTCGGCGAGCGGAAGGTCGAACGCGTCCACGACATCCACGTCCACGTGCACAACGACCTGCCGGTGGTCGAGGGCAGCCGAGGCGCGGACGGCCGCCGCCTCCGGGTGGAGGACGACCTCCGGCGCCCTGATTCGCATCGACGGCACTAGTCCGTGCACGTCCTCCTCCTCATCGCCGTACCCGACGAAGACGACGTCGGCCGGCCGCAGCAGCGGGCGACGAGCACCGAACGCGGCCAGCTCGGGCACGCAGCCCGGCAGGTCGAGGAGGTGGGCGACACCCATGGCGTCAAGAATCGGCTCCTCGGGGTGGTCGGTGGGGATCATCAGGTCCTGCCCACCGTCGACGTAGACCAGCCCAACGTCATCGAACCGCTCCACGGCCGCTGCGACCAGGGCGATCACTACCGTGCACTCGCCGCCGATGATGAGCGGGCGGTGGCCGGCGTCGAACACCGGCCCGAGGGCCACGCGGGCGTCGGCAAGCACGTCGACCACCTGTCGCCACGCATTCGGCCGATCGTCGCTCCGGTCAGCCACCCAGCGTGCAATAGGGCGGTCACCGTAGTCGACGACGTCCGGATCCGCCGCCCGCAATCGATCAATGAGGCCTGCTGCCCGTATGGCCGCCGGCGCCTGCTCGATCCCCGGCCAGTGCGCGGCCACGCTCGAAGGGACTCCAAGCACACCCCACCGACGATCGACCACCCGACGACCGTACGACGCGCTACCGACAGTGCATCGGCGAACACCGCCGGACGCGGGCGCCGTGGAGCCTCGGATAGCCGACTCTCAACGAATATCGGTCGCCTGGTCGACGACCGAGCGGGTAATCGCCGCCACCTCAAATGGGTTATGAACTCAATCTGGACGTCTGGCTCCCGACAAGGACACCACACCAGCAGACGAAAGCCAGCCCAGTGACCAAGAACCGAAGCCACTTCACCGCGCCGGCGCACTAGAGACGGCCCTTCGCCATCGGCTGCTCCGGCTTGTGCACAACGACGGAGCGTCCACTCAGGATGCGCGAGCTCTATGTTCAGCTCGATGAATCGCCGATCACGACGTAGTCGGTCCAACTGTGAGGTTGGGACAGAAAGCCGGTCAACTTCTCCCACTCCGGCCCAGCTGAATGCTGCTCATCGAACTGACGGAGTTCCTCTGACGTCTCCTCCGGTCTGGGAAAATACCGATCGCGCGCCTCGACGCTCTCGACGTCGAGTAGTAGGAGAAGCTTGTCCGCACCTCCCCTCGATCAGGAGATAGGTCTTCCAGCCTGGCAAACTTGCCGAGGATGCGGACTCCTTGTTGAAAGATTGCGCATACTCGTCTGGTGTCACGCCGGGGGCAGCACCACTTCATGCATGCCGAACACCTTGGGCATCCTGATCCTCCTCTTTGCGGAATAGATCGAATCAGCCTATTCTGACTGGCGAGTGTCAGCAAATTGAGCCCAGGAGATACATACTGCTGATTTCTGAAAAGGGCACGTTTACTGAACGCCTATCGGGGCTCGCCCGTCGCACGCTTCGTGACGAGAACTATCGATCGTTGGTACCGTCCAGCCATGGTTGGGGAATCGGTGCGGCGATCGAACCGGCTCAGTTGGATAACGTTTCTCGGGGTTTGGGCCTCTTGGGTGTGGCAATTCTGGTCAGCATGCTCGGGATAGTTCCGGAGCTCGTCTCTACAGCCGCTGCAATCGTGGGCGTCGTCGGAATGATCTATGGAGTTGCGGCTGGAGCTTTGGTTGCTACGAGACGCGAACCTCCGGAATAGTGCTCGATCATTACCGCATTCACAGCGCGGCCGATAAGACCCACGGCCGTCCTCAGCTCGGACCCACGTGCACAACTCGCCGGCGGGCCACCTCACGCGGCAACCTTGAAGGCCGATTCACGCTGCGGCTGATACAGCGGTGCGACAGCTAAGGTCTTTTCCGACTGCCTCCGCAGTCGTCGCACCTTTTGGCCGCCGATGTGGTGGACGATAACGCGGTCGCGCGGGATGTGACCAGCGTCGGCCTTACCGGACTTGCCGGCTTCCCTGATCTCCATCTGAAAAATGCTCGAGCCCTTCGGAACCACTGCACAGATCACGGGCGTCCCAACACTCCAAAGCACCACAAGGTCGTGTTCGAGAATGAGCGGGTCCGCAAGCCGGTTCAGCAGGACACATCGGGCAGGGTCACATTCCGAGTCGGAAGGGTAGGCCATGGAGGATGGGTTGCTTGTCCCGGCCGCCCTCCGTGCGTCCCACGCCAAGTACTTTGGGAACGCCACAACAGCCTGGATCCGATCGCTCCCCGACCAGGTGAGTCGCTGGCGGCAAGAGTGGCAGCTTCGGCTCGATGGCACTCCGCAGAGTGGTGCGGTTGCACTTGTCGTACCGGTGCTCCGCGCCGACGGCACTCCGGCCGTACTCAAGCTGCAACCCGTCGATGACGAGACGCGGGGCGAACCCATTGCGCTTGCATGCTGGGCCGGGGATGGGGCGGCACGCCTGCTCGAGCGCGACCTGGTGACCGGTTCGATGCTGCTCGAGCGACTCGACGCGACTCGCTCGCTAGCCTCGGTGTCCGAGGCGCAGGCAATCGTGGTCATTGCCGGGCTGCTGCGCCACCTCAACCGATTGCCGGCGCCGCCGACACTGCGCCGGCTTGACGACATCGCCAACCGGATCGTGGCCGATGCGCCGACGATCCTTCCTAGGGCGGCCGACGACAAGGAGCGCAGCCTGCTCGCGACCTGCACCGCGCGACTCGCCGAACTGATCACCGAACCGGTGGCGGGGCGGCTGCTTCACTGGGACCTGCACTACGACAACGTGCTTGCTCGGCTCGGCGATCGAGATATGTGGGTGGCGATCGACCCGAAACCGCTGGCCGGCGACCCGGGGTTTGAGCTATTGCCGGCCCTGTGGAACCGCTGGGCGGAGGTATCGGCTACAGGCGACATCCGGCGGGCCCTGCTTCGGCGGTTCGACCTCATGATCGAAGTGCAGAGCCTGGATGGGGAGCGGGCCGCAGTCTGGACACTGGCTCGGGTCCTGCAGAACGCCTTGTGGGACATGGGCAGGCTGACTCAGACTCGGCTGAATCCGACCCACCGCTGGATCGCTGAGACATTGCTGTCGCGCTACCGGCACTGAAACATTGCTCTCGCGCTACCGGCACTGAAACGAGGCAAGTCACGATTGGGCCTTGCCGTGGCAGGGCCCCGACCTCACGTCAGGCGGCGATCCAGGGGCGCTGGGCCCGGGACCCACGGATGCGAATCTCCAACCCACTACTACGGAGACGAAGTGCGTCGTGTTATGAGACCGGCGACCGGGACGGCTGCTGCTGAACCGATCCCGGTCTAGATGCCAGCCGCCCCTAGGTGCGGACGACACCTAACGGGCACATACCCCACACAACTTCAGGCCTAACCATGCCAGGTCCACCCGCCGTCGTGGGTGTCGATCAGCATGATCATCGTCTGCGCGTCCACCGGAGATGCCCGTCGCCCAGACGGGGGTGCTGACCGTGAGCCTGGCGCAGAAACTCTCACGGTCACCAGCTGCCGAGGGTGACACCCTCGGGTTGAATCGGCGCAGCACTCACCGGGGCTCGACCGACTGCCGGTATCTTGGCGCGCCCTCGCGGTGACGCCGGTCATTTGTGCGGCACAATGGATGTTTGTTCCACCAGTGACGGACGAGGACACTCCGTTGGATTTCTTTGTGTTTCTTGCGATCCTGGCTGGCGTCATGGGCATCTATTACGTGTCCTTGAGGCTTAATCCATGGGTTGAGTGTTCAAAGTGTCACGGCCAGCCGAGGCCCCGGGGCGTGTTCTTCGGCTACTCACACCACCTCTGCTCCAAGTGCCAGGGCACCGGCCACCAACTTCGATTCGGCCGTCGGCTGTTTGGCATGGGACCGCCGTAAGGTCAGCCCGCTCACGGCAGCGACCAAACCGGCCACCGGCGGAGTGTCGAGGCCTCCCAAGCGTGCCCTCGTCGCATATGCCGCATGTGCCGGCTTCGGCCAACGGCCTGGGCCGTTCTGCGCCGCCAACAGCAGTGAGCCGGCCGCAGCTGACCCCGCAACGGGAGAATCCGCCGGGTCAACGCCTTAGTGTCGGATGGTGAAATTCACCCAGGCCCAGTTGCGGTCGTACCGGGACGCGAGCGTTCCTGATCTTGTGGGTCCCGGTGTGATGCTACTGTTCGTCGGCATCAATCCCGGACTGTGGACCGCTGCCACGCAAACCCATTTCGCGCATCCGGGCAACCGGTTCTATCCGGCGTTGCGACTCGCGGGGATCCTCGATCGTGATCTTGACCGGGCAGAAGGCATGACCGACGACGATCGGGCCTACCTTCTCAGCCGGGGCATCGGCATCAGCAACCTCGTCAATCGGGCCACAACCCGAGCCGACGAACTCAGCGCAGACGAGTTGCAGGCAGGACCGGCCCGGCTGGAGATGCTCGTCCGGCAATGGGAGCCAAGGGTCGTCGCGGTAGCCGGCGTGACGGCTTTCCGCACGGCCTTCTCGCAGCCCAGAGCACGCATTGGCCGTCAGCCTGACGATCTGGCCGGCGCGGAACTATGGGTGGTGCCCAATCCCAGCGGGCTCAATGCGCACGAGACCATTCCCAGTCTCGCCGCCGCGTACTCCGAACCGGCGCGCGCGGCGGGTGTGATCGATTAGCGAGTCGGCATCGGCTCTGGCGAGCCCTGCGGATTGGCTTCCGACATCGTGCGCATGCACTGCTCGATCTTCTCGGCCTTCGCCAGCCGACACAGGTGTGCTGAGATGTGGGCTATGACTTCCGCCCCGGCCACGCTGCGCTACCCGATTGAGCAGCATCGGTTGGACAACGGTTTGCGAGTGATTGCCAGTCCCGATCATGTGGCTCCTTCGGTGGCAGTGAACCTGTGGTACGGCGTTGGTTCCCGGCATGAGGAGCCGGGACGGACTGGCTTCGCCCATCTCTTCGAACACGTGATGTTTCAAGGCTCGGCTCAGGTGCCCTCTGGCCACCACATGGCCCTGATGCAAGCCGCTGGTGCGTCGGTCAACGCGACCACCTGGTTCGACCGCACCAACTACTTCGAGACCTTGCCGACCGGCGGGCTTGATCTTGCTCTGTGGCTTGAGGCCGACCGGCTGGGCTCGCTCCTGGACGCGCTCACGCAGGAGAACCTGGACAACCAGCGCGAAGTCGTCAAGGAGGAAAAGCGGCAGCGCTACGACAACGTGCCCTACGGCGACGTGATGGAGCGCTTGATCTCGTTGACCTTTCCGCCGGATCACCCATACGGCCACACCACGATCGGATCCATGGCAGACCTGGACGCGGCAACCCTGGCCGATGTGGGAGCATTCTTCCGCCGCCACTACCTGCCCAATAACGCGGTGCTGACAATCGCCGGTGACATCGAGCCCGAGGACGCGTTCACCCGCGCCCAGACTTATTTTGGAGCGCTGCCAGCCGGGCCACTTTCCCCAAGTCCGCGGGACGACCCGATGCCGCCGCTGGCCCCCGCCGATGATCTGCCGCGGATGGAGACGTCCGGGCTCGTCCCGGCTGAAGCGGTCTACCTCAGCTGGCGATTGCCGGCTCGAAATGCGCCCGAGTTCGATGCGCTGGATTTGCTGTTCGGCGTCCTCGGCCACGGTCAGACATCCCGGCTACACCAGAGGCTCGTCCGCGAGGCGGAGCTGGCGGAGAGCGCGTCAGCGAACTGCATGGGCCTCATCGGCGGCAATTCGTACGGCTTCGCCTACGCGCGCGCCCGAGATGGCGTGGCAGTCGAGGAATTGGAAGTCGCCTTGCTGGCCGAAGTTGAGGCGCTCCTGCGCGATGGCCCGACGGAGGTCGAACTGCGACGGGGAAAGGCTCAGTACGAGCGCCACTGGCTGCACGAGCTGGCCGCCATCGACTCGCGAGCGGATGCACTCGGCGAACACGCGACCCTGCTCGGCGATCCGCACTTGATCAACACCAGACTGGCCGATGTCAACGCCGTCGGGATGGACGGCATCGCGGCAGCCGCCGCTGCCTGGTTCGGCCCAGATCGGCGGGGCACGCTTATCTATCGGAAGGACCAGCCGTGAGCGCGCTGCCGCAACCGCCGATCGCGCCGCCCGGCCCATGGTCGTTTCCGATCGGCCAACACGATCAGCTGTCCAACGGAGTTGAGGTGATCACTTACCCACTACCCGGCCAGTACGTGATTGCCGCGCACTTGATCACGGACCTGCCGCTCAGCGCGGAGGATCGGGAGCGCGAGGGCGTCGCCACCATCTGCGCCAGGGCGCTTGACGAGGGCACCCGTTCTCATCCGGGTGAGACCTTCGCGGAGCATCTGGAGACCGAAGGGGCGGGCCTGGGCATCGAGGTCTCCCTGGCTGGTCTGCAGACCATTCTCGACGTCCCTGCCAGTCACCTGGCTGCTGCTCTCGAGCTCTTCGCCGAGGCGGTGATCGAGCCAGAGCTGACCGATGCTGACGTTCGCCGTCACGTCCAGCTTCGGCTGGCCGAAATCGAACAGGCTAGGGCGAACTCGTCCCAAACCGCCAACCTGGAGTTTCGCGCGGCGATCTTCGACCCGTCCTCTCGCGCGTCGCGGATGAACGGTGGTGAGCCGGAGACCTTGACCGGCCTCACTCCTGACGCCGTGCGCGCCTTCCACGCCGGCGGTTTCGGTCCGCGTGGCGCGACGTTGATCATGGCTGGTGACTTCGCCGACGATCCGGTCGAGCTTGCCGAAGCAACTCTCGGCCGCTGGCAGAACCCCCACCAGTCTCATCCGGCTCAGCCGCGGATTGGGCCGGCTCAGCAGAAGTCGATCTTGGTGCACCGTCCGGGGGCGGTGCAGGCCGATGTGCGGCTCGGCGGCTTCGGCATCGACCGGTTGGATCCTCGCTGGCCGGGAATCTCGGTGGCCAGCTACGCCGTTGGCGGCGCGTTTCTTTCCCGGCTGAACGCGGTCCTCCGCGAGGAGAAGGGCTACACCTACGGGGTCCGGATGCAGTTCTCACCGTTGCGCAGGGGCGGCTCTTACGCGGTGCAGGGATCCTTCCGCACCGACGTCGCGATCGATGCACTGGTAGAGGTGCGCCGCCTGATGGACCTGCACGGCGCGCCGATCACGGCTGATGAGGTGGACGACGCCGTGGCGTACTTCACCGGCGTGACTCCACTGCGCTACGCCACCGCCGACGGAGTGGCCGATCAGACAGCAACCGAGGTGCTGGCCGGCCTCGGCGAGAGCTATGTCGATCGGAACTTGGCCGCGTTGCAGGCGACCACGCCCGAGTCGGCCACCGAGGCGTACGAATCCCTGGTCGACATCGAAGGGCTGACCCTTGTCGTCGTGGGAGACGCCGATCGGCTGGCTGATCCGCTGCGCGCCGCCGGCTATCCCGATCTCGTGGTGACGTAGCCTCTCGTTGCGCTAGCGGCCGAGTGCTTTCAGCGCCCGCTGCACAGCCGCCTCCGCTTCCTTCATCTTGGTCTGATAAGTCGCCAGATCGCCGGTGGTCAACGCCTTGTCGGCCTCGGTAAAGGCCTTCTCCGCTTGGTCGAGAGCCTGCGAGGCGGCCGTGTTGTCCGCCTGACCCGTGGGAGGTGGCTCGGAGGCCCCTCCATCGCCGCCCTCGCCAGTCTTCACGCCCGATTCACCGAAGACCTCGTCCAGCGCCTGCTGCAACGTATCGCCGATGCCGACCTCCTGGCCGAACCGGACCACGACGAAGCGGAGCGCTGGATACGACCCGGTGCTGCCCTGCCGCTGGGTGTAGACAGGGGTGACGTAGAGCAGGCCGCCGCCGACGGGCAGGGTCAGCAGGTTGCCGAACGCAGCGCTTGAGGCACCTTGATTCAGGAACGGCCGCAGCCGATCGGCGACCTTTTCGTTGGTCGTCATGGCGTTGAACGACTGCCCTGGCCCGTCGATCTGGCTGCTGTCGGACATGCGCAGGACCCGGAGCTGGCCGTACTGGCGACTGCTGGCATCAGCGTTGACCGCGAAATACGCGGCCAGGTTCGACCGGTTCTTCGGCACGAAGGCCGTGGTCAGCGAGAAGGTCGATGGCTCTCCGGTCACCGGCCATTTGATCGAAAGGTAGAACGGGGGCTCCAGGGTGTTACTCGTGGCGCCGGCGATCGGGTCCCGAGGAATCTCCCACAGGCTGGTGTTCTGGTACCAGTTGTCCGGGTTGGTCACGTGGTATCGGCCAAGAACCTGTCGTTGCACCTTGAACAGATCCTGCGGATAGCGAAGGTGGTCAAGCAGATCGGCTGAGATTGCCGATTTCGGCTGCACCACGGTCGGAAAGGCCTTACGCCACGTCTGCAGAACCGGATCCGTCTCGTCCCAGGCGTAGAGCTTCACCGTGCCGTCGTAGGAGTCGACGACCGCTTTGACGGAGTTGCGAATGTAGTTCACGTCCTGCCGTGCCTGTACGGCCACCGTCCCCTGGTTGGTCTGAGCGTCGGCAGTCACCTCGTTCAGCGCCACCCGGTTGCTGTAGGGGTAGGAGTTCGACGTCGTGTAGCCGTCGACGATCCACACCACCCGGCCCTCGACCACAGCCGGATAGGCGTCCCCGTCCACGGTCAGCCAGGGCGCCGCCTTCTCCACTCGCTCGCGGGGCGTCCGGTCGTAAATGATCTTGGAAGCCGAATTCACCCGGTCCGACAGCAGCATATTGACGTCGCCGAACTTGGCGGCGTACAGCAGCCGGTTCCACAGGCTGCCAACCGGCACCCCGCCCTTGCCCGTGTAGGTGTAGGTCTTGGGGTCACCACCGTCGCCGCCACCCGGAGTATCGAGCTCCACTGCCGGCGCTCCCGCCGGGGCACCCACGATGGAAAAATCCTTGTGGATTTCGCCGAAGTAGATCCGCGGCTCATGCTCGCTGATCTTGCCGGTCGGCGGGATGTCCTTGGCGATCCACTCCGGCTCGCCGCCGGATTGGCGCTGGTTACCGTACGCCGCCACCAGGCCGTAGCCATGCGTATAGACGGTCTTCAGGTTGTTCCAGTTCTTTCCCTCGATGCCACTCTGATCCATCTCACGTACGCCAACCACCGCATCGGTTTCTTTGCCGTCGATGGTGTAGCGGTCCACGTCAAGGGTGCGCGGGAATGAGTAGTAGCCGCGAACCTGCTGCAGCTGCTCATACGCCGGACCGACGACGTTCGGATCGATCAGCCGGATGCCGGGCAACGCCTCGGCATCGGCGCGCAGCTGGCTCGCCTCGGCCGTCGTCCGCGCCGAATAGTCGGTGATCTCGACCTTGCTGATCCCGTACGCGGTACGGGTCGCGTCGATGTTGCGTTCGATGTAGGGCCGCTCCTTCAACGGCTCATCGGGCCGGACGCTGAAGTACTGAACGGCACCGGGATAAAGCACACCCAGCACGATCGCGGACAGCACCATCAGGGTCAGGCCGATGGTGGGCACTACCCATCGGCGCAGAACGGCGTTCGCCAGGAAGAGCATCGCACAGATCACCGCGATCACGGCCAAGATCGTCTTCGCGCGGAGGGTGGCGTGGTCGTCGGTGTAATTGATGCCGGTGAAGAGCGGGTGTGAGGTGATCTCCAGCCCGTACCGGTCAAACCAGTAGCTGATTCCCTTCACCAGCACAGCGAGGCCGACCAGGATCGAAAGGTGGGCTTGAGCGGCCGGGCTGCTCCCCCGCCGTGGCCCGCTGAAGCGAATGCCACCCATGACGTAGTGCATGATCGCTGCGGCCACCGCACTGAACCCGAGCGCGGCGAAGACAAAGGACAGCGTGAACCGCCACCATGGGTAGCTGAAGACAAAGAACCCGATGTCCAGCCCGAACTTGGCATCCGTGGCGCCGAACGGCGTGCGGTGCTGCCACGCGAGGTAACTGAGGGCATGACCGCTCGCGGCGCCGCCGGCGAAGAGTCCCACGACGACACCCAGCGCCACGACGACCCAGACGAACTTGGATTCGAGCACCTCCCGGTAGCGCTCGAGTAGCGGGCTGCTCGGAGCACTTGCTCGTACCCGCGGCCTCATCCGGTAGGCAATCACCGCATTGGCGCCGACGACTGTCGCCATGATCAGCCCGAAGGCCACGAAAAGGCCGAGCCTGGTCAGCAGCATGGTGCTGAACACCGAGCCGAAGTCGAAAGAGCGATACCACAGGCGGTCGGTCCAGACGCTGGTGAAGATGGCAAAGACGATGATCAGGACCGCGGCAATGATCAACGTCGGCAGGATGGCGCTACGTCGTCCGGCTGCCCGGATACTGCTCACTCGTTCGTCTCCTCAGATTGCATGTGGCGCTATTCCTGCTGCTGTTACGGCCGGCACGCGACTCATCGCAGCCAGCGTATGCGGCAGCACCCAAGCGCGCGGTGGAATCAGTCGTTAAGAACAACGTGGGATCAGTGCGGTCCGTTCCGGCGTCTGAAGGTCCCGCAACGCACCGATTGCCTCGAACAAGGTCTCCACCCTGATGAGCGTCATATCGGTTTCCAGTCCGGCAAGATCAGCGCAATTGGCCGCCGGCACGAGGAACGCCGTGGCGCCTTCCCTGTCCGCTGCGGCCACCTTCTCCTGGATAGCGCCGATAGCTCCGACATCACCATTGGGAGTGATCGCCCCGGTGCCGGCGACGTGCTTGCCTTCCAGGAGCGGCCCCTCGGTGAGTTTGTCGTAGATCGCCACCGCGAACACCAGTCCTGCGCTCGGACCGCCGATCTGCTGGCCCAGCTCAAAGGAAATCGAGGGCCCGTACTTATAGCCCTCCCCCAGGTTGATGCCCACGACCGGAACGCCGGACTGACTGGGCGACTCCACCGTCGTCACCGTGACCTCTGTCTGAGTTCCCTCTCGGAGGACGTCAAAGCGAACCTGCTCGCCGACCCGATGCCGGCGGACCAGTCGTTGGATCACATCCGTGTCAGTCGCAGGGATGCCATCGACGGAGACGACCAGATCTCCGGGCCGCAAACGGTCATGTGCGGGCCCCCCGATGGTGACCGAGGCGACGCGAGGCATTTCAATCACGGGGTGATTGGCGGCGCGCAGGGCGGCAACGATCGCGTCGTCCTGAGCGCTCTCCATCATGTCAGCATCCTCGGCCTCCAGCTCGTCGGCAGACTTCCCCGGGTCGTATACCAACTCCTTGGGGATGGTGTCACGATGAGGCAGCCAATAGGCGAAGAGTGCCTGCGGCAGGCTCAGCCGCCCGTCCGCGGGGGTGGTCGCTACGACTGTCAGGTCGAGCTGCCCGGTCGTGGGATAGGTCTGGATCCCCGAAATCTCGATCATCGGCTTCTGGCCGATCTCGCCGAGAGTGTCCCGAGCGCCGCCGGGGCTCCAGTTGACGAAAGGTACGGGCACGACAACCAGCAAGATGGCCAACAGCACGAAGACCACCGCCGAGACGAATGCGGTCCAGGTCTGGCGGGTCACGCGTAGCCCGCGAATATGGCCGGCCGACGGATCACGGCAGTCCCACCCAGGCGCTCGCACCAGAGCTGAAGTGCTGCTCCTTCCAGATCGGAACGGAAGTCTTGATCTCGTCGATCAACTGTGTGCAGGCGGACAGGGCGGCATGCCGGTGTGCCGCACCGACGACCACGACGACAGCTAACTCCCCGACCTCGAGGTGGCCGACACGGTGCTCGACCGCGACCCCGATCACGTCATGCTGAGCTGCCACGCGTTCGGCACACTGGGCGAGCACGGCGTCTGCGCTGGGGTGGTCACTGTAGTCGAGAGAGTCGACGGCGCGCCCCTCATCGCGGCTGCGTACCACCCCCAAAAAGATGCCTATCCCACCCACCTCAGGCGTCTTCACCGCTGCAACGAGCTTGTCCACACTGAGCGGGGCGTCGGTGATGCCGGCCAGTCGGACCTTCGAAGGCACCCCCAAACCCTAGCCCAGCCCGGTTGATACCGGAGAGCCCAAAGGATTGCGCTGTCAGCGATCCGGCATCCAACGCGCCGTGCTCGGCAGGCCGGACGCGTACGGTGGAACAGGTACATCGAGGTCAGGAGTTGGCATGACCGAGGATCGGCAGCCGGATTCGAACGATCAGCCGGAGGATCCGTCGCAGCCGGGTGAGAAGTCCTCGGGCGGCGGGTCGAAGCCGTCGGGGTCTGGTTCGGAAGGATGGGTGCTGGGCGGGGGGCTGGGATCAGGTTCGGCTTCTGGCATGTCCTCGTCCGGCGGATCTGGGGCTGGCAGTGAGAACCCCTTCGAGTCCTTCTTCTCCTCGCTTTCCGGCGGTGACATGAACGCGTTCATGCAGCAAATGCAGGGTGCCTTCGCGATGCTTGGTGGAGCCGGCTCCATGTTCGCCGGCGCACCGGCAGCCGCCGGATCCGGCGTGAACT
Organism: Propionibacteriaceae bacterium; assembly: GCA_035264145.1. Lineage (GTDB taxonomy): Bacteria > Actinomycetota > Actinomycetes > Propionibacteriales > Propionibacteriaceae > Microlunatus. The sequence continues at coordinate 1,082 of DATFQP010000281.1, read as the reverse complement.
GGGCCGTTGCCAAAGACACTGCCCGGAAGACCGTCGCGTCACTCGGCGCCGATCCGACTCCGGATTCCGCCCAACGCCGCGCCTTGACCGAAGCCGCGTCGATCGCGGAAGTGTGGCTGGATGAAGCAACCACCTTTCCACGGGTGAGCGCAACCGTATCGGCATGGAGCCGGGCCGATTGGATCGAGCAGACAATGGCGGTTTGGCAGCGGTTGGTTGAACCGGTTGCCGCACATATCGCCGACGCCATGGAGGGAGCACTGACCCTCGGCGGCGAGGACAGCGCCGCTATGCCCGGTTTTGCCGGGATAAAGCAGATGTTGCGGATGTCGGGAGCCAGCATGTTCGGCTTGCAGCTCGGACAAGGTCTCGGTCAGCTGGCCACTGAGGTCGTCGGCGCCACCGACATCGGGCTGCCGCTCAGTGAGCCAGGCCAGATCGCGCTGCTGCCGACCAACGTGCGGGCCTTTGGCGAAGGTCTGGAGCAGTCGAGCACTGATGTCACCCTGTACCTGGCACTGCGCGAGTCGGCACGACAGCGACTCTTCGCGGCAGCTGGATGGCTGCGCGAGCAGATGCTCACCTTGGTGGAGCAGTACGCACGAGGAATCACCATCGACACCTCGGCGCTCGAGCAAGCGGTCAGCCAGCTGGATCCGAGCAACATGGAGGAGATCACCAGCACGTTGGAAGGTGGACTGTTCGATCCGCAGAAGACGCCGGATCAGCTGGCCACGCTGGAACGACTGGAAACCATGCTGGCGTTGGTGGAGGGCTGGGTCGACGAGGTTGTCAGCCAGGCGACTGCGAAGTGGATGCCTTCGGCGACGGCCCTCGCCGAAACTGTGCGGCGGGCGCGTGCGACAGGCGGGCCAGCGGAGGCCACCTTCGCTACCCTCGTCGGCCTCGAGCTGCGACCGCGTCGGATGCGGGACGCTGCCAATCTGTGGGCCGCGGTGCGAGCAGCGCGTGGTGTCGAGGGCCGCGACGCCATCTGGTCTCATCCGGACCTGTTGCCGACCTCTGCTGACCTCGACGACCCGCTGGGCTTCGTTGCGGGAGAGAGCAAGGCGGAGGATTCC
>DATFQP010000280.1:0-3417 GCA_035264145.1 Propionibacteriaceae bacterium | reverse complement strand
TCCTGCACCATCGTGGATCCGCCAAGTTCAGGAACCTCCGGCATCCGGCCGCCAGCCAGCCAGCTTCCGGACAAGTGAATCTCCGGCGATTCGGGGTTGACGCCTGTCCCGGCTGCGGTCGCCCCTTGGGACAGTGCCGTTCCGGAGCCCGTGAGGGAGATTGCCGGGGTTGTGGTGTCCAACGTCGGGTGACTTTGTACCCAGAATCGGGGTGCCAGGTAGCAGCCTACGAGCATGGTCATGGCCAGCATTCCGGCGCTTGCCCGCCGCCGCGTCTCAACGCTCACGGTCGGCGCTCCGCATGTCGCGCCTCAATGGTCATGGTCGGCGCTCCGCACGTCGGGCCTCAATGGTCATGGTCGGCGCTCCGCACGTCGCGCCTCAGTGGTCATGGTCGGCGCTCCTCATGTCGCGCCTCAGTGGCCACGGTCGGCGCTCGCAGCCTCGTGTGGCCGCCCCTCGCCGCCGACCGCCCGGAAAGCGGCGACCGCACCGATGACGGTGATGGCGGGCGGAGCCAGCCTCGCGCTGATGGTCCGTTCGGCGATGTCGGACACACTGCCGGTCACGGTTCGCTGCGTTGGCATCCCGGCGTCCGCTACGGTCGCCGCCGGAGTGTCACCGGCCATCCCATGCTTGATCAACTCGGCCGTGATGGCGGGCAGCGTGGCGACGCCCATCATGATCACCAGCGTGGTGTGTAGCCGAGCAAGAGCCCCCCAGTCGAGCGTCGAGCCGGAATGTCCGGGCGGCACGTGTCCCGAGATCACCGTGAATCCTTGGGTCAACTGGCGGTGGGTCAGCGGAATTCCGGCCAATGCCGGCGCTGCCGTGGCAGAGGTAACTCCCGGGATCACCGTGACCGCGACTCCCTCCTCAGCGCAAGCCTGCCACTCCTCGCCGCCGCGGCCGAAGACGAAGCTGTCACCGCCCTTCAGTCGAACCACGGTACGGCCGGCATGAGCTTGCTCGATCAGGATCGCGTTGATCCGGTCCTGAGAGGTGTGAGCTCCGCGCGGGATCTTGGCGACGTCGATGATCTCGGCTGATGACTTTGCGTGCTTCAGGATCGACAGAGGGGCGAGCCGATCCGACACGATGACATCGGCCCGGCGTACGGCCTCCAGTCCGGCCAGCGTAATCAGACCGGGATCGCCGGGACCGCCGCCTACCAAGATCACCGATCCGGTCTGCGGCTCCTCCGGCAGCTGCGTCTCAGCGGGGATCACGCATGGCGCGCGGGCCCGCCTGGCAAGCTCCACGATGGTCGAATCGAGCTTTGCGTCACCGGTGGCAGGCACGATGAGGCTGGCGCTGGCCAGGTCGCCGGACTCGACGGTCCGTTCGACCAGGATCAGCTGGCCGCGGCCGGCGAGATCGGTGATGCTGGCCACCGGTGCGGCCCCCACGACGGTCACGCTGGCCGAGGCATCGAGCAGATTGCGGATGGGCGCCAGCGCCGGCGCACCTGCCCCGCAGACCAGCACGGAGCGGCCGCTGAGCTCGAGGTCGGCGTGAAAGCTCACTCCCCCTCCTGAGCTCGATGAGGTACGACGCTCACATTCTTGCCGAGCGGCAGTCGAGGGCCCGCAGCGCCTCGGCGAACGCTCGGCTGACCGCTGGAACTCGAACGGCGACCCGGATCCAGTCGGGTCCGAGGCCGGGGAAGGTGTCACCCCGGCGGACGGCAAAACCGGCCTCGCGTAGCGCGCGGCGTGCCCAACCGGGTGAGTGCAGCCCCCGCATGGGGCTGGTGTCGATCAAGGCGAACGGCGCGGCGGGGACTCCGGCCGCCGGGAGATCCAACCCGGCCAACAGATCGAGCAGGATGGTGCGGTTGTTTGCGATGTCGATGGCCGCCTCGGCCGCCATCGCTCTGGCCTCGGGCGACAGGCACGCGGTGATGACGGCCAGTGCCGGGGTGGACACCGACCACGGCGGTTGCTGGCCGCGCATGCCGGTGAGAACTTGAGGATCACCGGCCGCGTAGCCGGCGCGAAGGCCGGCGAGGCCCCAGGTCTTGGTCAGCGAGCGAACCACCACCAGGCCGGTCATGTCGGCGCCGATCATTGACTCCGCTTCCTCGGGCACAGCGTCCATGAACGCCTCGTCGACGACGACGACGCGGCCGCGACGGAGGAGCGAGCGGATGGCAGCCGCCGGGTGCAGCACCGACGTGGGATTCGTCGGATTACCGACCATGACCAGATCGGCCTCCGGCGGAACCGAGGCGGGCTGGAGTCGGAAGCCGTCCTCCGGGCGCGTCATCACCCGCTCGGGTCGGAGCCCGGCGGCGATCAGCGCGGCCTCCGGTTCGGTGAACTGGGGGTGGATGACGACGGGACGGCGTGACTGAGTGGCCCTCGCAATCAAGGTGAAGGCTTCGGCGCCTCCGGCGGTGGGCAGCACAGAGTTCTCCGGCACGCCATGAGCCGAGGCGATCGCTGCGATCGCATCGGTGGCCCGGGGATAGGCGGCGAGCTGGGCGGTGGTCTCGTTGATGATCTCGATCAGGCAGTCCGGCGGTCGTGCCAGCCGTACGTTGACAGCCAAGTCCACCAGTCCGGGGCCGAGATCTTGGTCACCGTGGTGACGCAGATCCGGCTCGACGATGCCCACCGCGCCCCCATTACTCGGCTCCGGCACCCGATATAGCCGGCGCCCCGGCGCAGCCGTGGGTGCCTCGGCGGTTAAGGAGCCATCGGCAGCGGTTCGAGCAGCGTGGGCGTGCACGGCACGGGCGAAACGCTGCGCCACCGAAGGGTGCCCGGCCCAGTGCACATGGATGTAACTGGCGTGCACGCTTGGGTGACCGAGTCCGGCCGGATCAGCCGAGAAACCGGCGGGCTCCCCGTCCACCAGCCAGGCCGCGCGGTCCCCGCGGCGAGGCTCCACAACTGTCCGGTGGAACTCGTGGCCGGTGACCCGGCCGCCCTCCGGCGCGAGAAGATGATCATGGTCTGCCTGCAGCGAGCGGTACCTCAAGGTCAACCGCGAGGTCATCCCGCCGTCAGCGGGGATAGCGCCCACCATCGGGCGGTCATGGACCGTACGGCACACGTACAGCAGTCCGGCGCACTCAGCCACCGTCGGTGTGCCCGCCGCTATCGCCGCTCGCAGCGCCGACCGAAGCGAGGCGTTGGCAGAGAGCTCCGCCGCGTGCACCTCCGGGAAACCGCCACCGAGATAGATGCCGGCGGTGCCCACCGGCAGCTCCGTGTCGGTCAACGGGTCGAACACCACCGGTTCGCAGCCGGCGGCGTTCAGAAGCTCGTTGGTCTCGGGATAACGAAAGCTGAACGCTCGACCACCGGCCACGGCGACGACTGGCCGGGCGTTCGAGGGAGGACGTACCGAATTGCCCGGCGCCCAGACCGCTGCCTCCAACGGCCGGGCGGTGTGCGCCACGCGCATGAT
>DATFQP010000279.1:0-3856 GCA_035264145.1 Propionibacteriaceae bacterium | reverse complement strand
TGTAGTAACCAGGGAGGTTGTTGACGCGGCTGATGGGTGGCCGGCCGCCGAGGGCGGTATGGGCTCGGTGATGGTTGTACCGATGGACCCAGGGCTGCAAGGCACGGTCGCGGGCGGCGTTGGAGCGGTACAGCCGCCGATAGGCCCACTCCTCCAGCAGGGTCCGGTTGAACCGCTCTACCTTGCCGTTCGTCTGTGGTCGGTAGGGACGAGTGCGCTGGTGGCGCACGCCGGTGTCGGCCAGCGCCGTCGCGAACAGCCGGCTGCGGTAGCCGACCCCGTTGTCGGTCAGCACGCTGGTCACGGTGATGCCGTGTAGGGCAAACCAGTGGTGGGCGCGCCGCCAGAAGCGGGCGCAGGTCTGGGCCCGCTCGTCACCCAGGACCTCGACATAGGCCAGGCGGGAGTGGTCGTCGACCGCGGCGTGCAGGTAGTCGTAGCCGCCGCTTGACCGGTCAGAGCGTCGGTTGGCCACTCCGTCGGAGCGGCCGTGCACGCGATGGCCGCCGCCTGAAGGGATGCGACCGAGCTTCTTGACATCCAGGTGGACCAGGTCGCCTGGCCGAGGATGCTCATAGCGGCGGATCGGGCGGCCGGTGGGACGATCCAGCCAGGCCAGCCGGTTGCAGCCGTGGCGGACCAGCACCCGGTGGACCGTGGAGGCCGGCAGACCCAGCCGGGCGGCGATGCGGGCCGGGCCGAGCCGCTCGCGGTGGCGCAGCCTGAGGATGTGCTGCTCGAGGTGGGTGGAGGTTCGCCGGGGGCTGTGGGCGGGGACGCTGGGCCGGTCGACCAGGCCGGCCTGGCCGAGCTGCTGGTAGCGGCCCCACCAGCGGGAGGCGGTGGTGCGGGAGACACCCATCTCGTGGGCGATGTGGGCGATCGGCCGTCGCGGGTGGGCGGCGATCCGGCCGACCAGGATCAGTCTTCCCGCCGGCGTCAGCCGGGCGTTAGCGTGGGCCATGAGGCCTCCAGTGAGCGCGGTGCCGGAACAGCCCGCACCTCACTCGGAGGCCTCACCTCACGTCAACAACCTCTATGGGCAGAACACCTAGTCCTGGGTCGGCGGCGATCAGCCTGGGGGCGCCATCTGCGCCGACCGCCGCGGCAAAGGGGAAGAACTCGCCATGCTCCGCCAGCTGCTGCTGGGCGAACGGCAGGGTCAGCTCCAGCAGGGCGTCCAGGTCCTCCTGCGCCTGCTGTGAGGTGGTCTCGCGCCAGGAGGTCACGGGCGCATCCTGTCGCGTTCTGCGTTGCTGCCGCGAACGCGGACCCGCCTCGTTTGAGCGTCAGGGTGAGAACCGGCCTCGCCTTCGTCGCTGCCTCCGGGAACCCTGCACCCGGACGCGGACCGGCCGGTTGCCTACCTGAGTCCCGGATGGCAACCGTTCCGGAAGCAGCGGACGGTCAATCCCCTGATCGTTCCGGCTCGTTTACAACTTCCTTCTACTCTCCCTCAAGATGAAGTAGCCGTCTGCCGCCATCGCTGTCGATGGGTCTATCTTGAGCCGTGGTCGAGGGCGGAGCGGTTCCACTTCATTCATTGAGCGGTCATCGGCTGCTGGGGACGGCGAGGTGACCGGGATGCAGCTCGACAACCTCAGCTTCGAGGAAGCCCGTTCGCTCGCCAGGCCGGCGATGACCTATGTCCGCAGCCTGCTCCGGGACCGTCTGACCGCCCCGCTCACGTCCACCGGCGCTGGTTGCATCCGACCAGCGGCCGCCGACCCGGATGACCGGTCCTCTGGAAATCCTATGGGATTGCTGCCACCTATGCGGCGCCAGCACATCGTATGCTCCTTGCCAGATCAGGGTCTCGGTCCGGTCCTAAGCTGAAGCGTCACCGTGCTGCCCGAAGCGACTACGGCACCACCCCTGGGGGACTGATGCCAGACCCACGCCCCCGGGCCCGTTGATCCTGTAAATATGGGCTTGAGGCCAGCGCCGAGTATTCGATTGGCCGCCACCGACGCACCCAATTCGCGGACATCGGGCACTTCTGTCGGGAGCACCTGAAGTATTCGGCGTCGGCAGACGGCACAGAAGGGCCTCCCGAGTTCGAACATCTTACAACGATATTCTGGACGAAACGCTCGACAGTGATAATAGTGGGCTCCTTCGAACGCGCCCACCGTGCCGTCCGGTACTGGGCTGGGCCGCCGGTCGCACTGGGTACAATCCGGATTAGTCATTGTCGGCACAGAGGTGGAGGTCGCGATGAGGTTGCGCCACTTAATCGTCGCTGGATTCGAATTGACTGTCACGTTGGCTTCGGCCGGCTCCATCGACGGGTGATTATCCCTGTCGGTATCAACGCCACAGCCCTGGTAGTAATCATACTCATCAGCCAGGCGGAAGGCAGAATGGCCCAGCTCGTGGAGCGCAATCTCCTGCGCATTCGGTGCCATGGAGAAGACCGCCACCGTGCCGCCTGAGCCGCCATAGATGGTCGAGTTGACGATTAACAGGATCACGTTCCACTGCGGCACTTGGGCACCAGCAACAGCAAGAGCAGTGCTGGTATTCGCCACGAGCAGACGTCGGATGCCATTGTTGCAGAACGACGCATCGAAATAGGTGCGCGCGGTGGCGCCAGAGCCGCCGCAGGCAGTCGGGTCGTCAGCGCCGCTGTCGGTCGATCTTACATCGACACGGTAGACGTTCATGACCCACCGGCGACTGCCGAACGGCGGGGTGGCGAAGATGGCTTCACAAACACCCTGAGCATCAGTCGCGTACTGCGTCATCTGGCCGGTCTGGTAGCCGTCGCCAAGGATGACAATGTTCCAATGTGTGGAAGGTGGGCCGTTGTTGACGATCTTGGTCGTGCCGAGCACGGTGCCGTCGGTGGTGGTCACGGCGCACCTCCTTCCTCATCCGACCGAAGCGGGACGCGGAGGCTCTCGGTGGCGGTAGTCCGCAGCTCTGACGGAGCGGGGGGGTTGTTCATGAGGGCGACGTGGTCGGCCGTATCGAGATCGGGCACCACTACAACGAAGACGCCAGCCGGACGCTCCACCGGGACGCGGCTGATCGACTGCGCCGGATCATCGGAGAATGCTTCGGCGTCGCGCCTGATGGGGTCGGCGAGTATCTGACGGTGCAGAGTGTTGCCGTCTGTGTCCCGCACCTCAGTCCAGAATCCCTGTTGGCCTTCGTAGCCCTCGAGCTCGTCGGTAGGCGGCACAAGCATATCGACGTGCTGGCGGGAGATGAGTCGTATCTCGTCGCCGTCGTACTCAAAGATCAGGCGGATCGCTCCCCGCCCTTGCTGTTCGGCCGGCGGTCCTGTCGACTCTTGCTCGCTCATCCTGCTCACCTCACTGGCTGGAGGCCGACTACTGCATGCTGTCAGGCGGTGTCTACAACGACGATATGCAGATGCGTTCGAACCTCCGCCGTCACGTCGTACCGCCTCGTCGGAATGGTCCTTATTGGGTCATAGAGGATTGTGGAGCAATACCCGGCCGAGGTCTACGTCCAGAACGGATGCCGGCGAACACATTGCAAGTACCGCTAGACCTCGCTGGATGTTCTTGAACTGAGAATGTAAGCCTTGATCCGCCGATGCGATCCTCATGCGGGTGATTGTGCGGTTGTGCGAGCGTGCGATACCGTGATCGCATCGAGTGACGGCGAAGACGTTGCCAGTGGTGACTGGTGGTGCGGTTCCCGGCTGCGGGTAACCGACGAGGGTTCGGGAGTGTGGGGCGGGTTAGTACTCCAACCGGAGTTCGTGATCTTGCTGGTCAGGGCGGCTCGGGGACGGCTTGAGCCGGCCGGCAGACAGGGCGACCACCGGTGATGATCCGGTGGTATGTGGACAACCGAAGATCACACAGTGGCCGCAGGCCAC
>DATFQP010000278.1:0-3674 GCA_035264145.1 Propionibacteriaceae bacterium | reverse complement strand
ATTGTGTGGTCAGGCCTTGCCCGGTCAGGGTCGGTTGCGGTAACGCTGGCGTTCGGCGGGATCGAGTTTCTCGGCGGCGAAGCGCAGCGTGGTCCGGGGCATCGTGGCGGCATGTGCATCGAGGAATCCCCGGAGACGGTCGCGGTCCCGCTTGCCAGCCTCGCGGACCCAGCCTCCGACCGCTGTCTGGACGAAGTGCTCGGGATCGTGAACCAGCAGTTCGGCGACTGCGAAAGTGTCATCGAGCTGCCCCACCCGGATGAAGGCCCAGGTCGCGGTGATCGCGGTTCGGCGCTCGTACCAGTGGGGTGAGCTAGCCAGCTGGTAGAGCGGGTCACGTGGTCTATCCATCAGGTAGCTCCCGACCACCCAGGGCGCGGCACGGTCGACAAGCGACCAGTCGTCGATTCGGTCGTGGCGGCGCAGGTACAGCTCGTACAGTTCCTGCCGCCGGTCAGGCGGCGTCGACCGGCGCCGGGCTTGAAAGTCCATGATGCTGACCGCGCCGAGTCGGGCTTGCTGGTGGGGAGTGTCCAGCAATTCCTCGATCTGGTGGAGATGCATGTCGATCGAACGCTTGGCCTGCGCGAAGACGTCGCGGGTTGGAACGGGCGTCGCGCCGAGCGCGGCGAGAAACTGCGCTGCGGTCGGCGCGCTCATCGAGGGTCCTCGGAAACCGGCACCCGGTGCCAGTGCTGATGAGGGCTCTGCGGGCGCCGGCTCCGTCGCGGGACATGCCCGACGTTGATCTGGGGCGCTCCTTGCTCTGTTTGCTCGCTCACGGCAGCACCGCCGGTAGGTCGAAGGCCGCGAAGTAAGGCCTCTTCCTAATGCGGCGCATTCCTAGCCCGTCACCGGATGGTTGGATCGGAACAGGTCATGGGAGTCGTAGCGCTGCTTGACCTCGCGGAGGCGGTCGACCGTCTCCCGAGGAAACGCCTGGGTCATCTCCAAGCGCTCCTCGGCGAAGTTAAGGTAGCGCCCGGAGTCGTAGGGCTCGAGCGAAGACTTGAATGCGCCGAGCCAGGCGCGAGTCGGCGCCATCGCTTCCGGCACCGGAACGAAGCCGACCCCAAAGGCGAGGAAGGAGCCGGGCAGGGTCGCGAGTGCGCCAGCGGCTTGCGGCGCCCGCGAGAGGGCACCGCCACAATGCCGCAGCTCGACCGAGAGCAGTTGCGAGCCCGACCCGGGCCCGATCGCTTCCAGTAGCGAGTCGATTGCCGCATCCTGCAGTTCGCCAATCAGAATGGAATCCGCCGAGTAGGGCACCGGCTCAGCCGGATCCATGTGCAGGTCAGCGATCCCGGCCGGCGGTTGGACCGCCATCGTGTCCATGACAACATTGCCGAACTCCCGCAGCGGCGCCACCAGCTCTTGTCCATCGACCGCATCGCCGCAATAGACTGCCTCGATCACTGTGAAGGACTTGCCACGGAAGGGGTCCGGCACATCAGGAATCGGGGGGAAGTTCATCAGCCTCCAGATTGAGGTCATCTCCTCGGGCACGACGCCGGTCCACTCCTGCCAGCGGCGAAGAATGTCGCTCGCTTGCTCGGCCGGAAAGAAGAGAGCGCCAGCAAAGATCTCCTGCAACGGAAGCAGGTCGAACTCGAACGCGGTGACGACACCAAAGCTGCCGCCGCCGCCGCGGAGGGCCCAGAACAGATCGGGCTCGTTCTCGCCGTCGACGCGAATCTGCTCGCCGTCGGCATTGACCAGCTCGATCGCTGTGACCCGGTTACAAGCGAGGCCGTGCCTGCGACCGTAGAAGCTGACACCGCCACCAAGCGTGTAACCCGCGATGCAGACGTTCGGGCTGGAACCGTGCAGCGCGGCGAAGCCTGCATCGGACGCCCCCGGCACGAGATCTTGCCAGAGCGCGCCAGCGCCGACCCGGGCATTGCCTGCGTCTGCATCGAGCTGGACGCCGGCAAGGCCAGCGGTGCGCAGCAGCACCGTGTCGGCGAGGGAACCAAGCGGGTTTGCCAAGTGCCCAGTGCGCTGGGCGGCGACGCGCTTGCCATCCGCGACCGCGGAGCGAACAACGTCGCTAACGTCGTCCACACTCCGCGGAAGCGCAATCCCGGCCGGCTGCTGGTCGACCAGCAGGTTGAAAGCCCTGCGCTCCAGGTTCCAGTTCGCCTCCTGCACCGTGAGCCATTTGACGGTCATGGCTATCTCCTTCACATGAGTAATGACAGCTTGTCAGTAGCGGCGCACCAAGCTCCACCAATTTGGTTAACTTCAAGCACATCAAGCCACGACCGAGAAGCTTGCCGACAGACAGCCTGTGTACGGCCGCCCGATTCCATTGACCGCCTGCCCAGACAGCGGTGTGGCCTTCTTGACAATTCCCCCCTCAAGGTGAATCTTCCTAATTGTGTTAGAAGTTCCTAAGCGAAATAGGATTACTGAACGCCGTGAGGCGACTCGGGTGGAGATTCTCAACGCCGCGTGGGAACTCGCACAGGACCAAGGTCTGGCCGAGTTCACCCTGCGTGACCTTGCCGAGAAGGTCGGCATGCGAGCGCCGTCGCTCTACACCCACTTCGAGTCCAAGCATGCGATCTACGACGCGATGTTCGGCCAGGCGTGGAGCGACTTCGAGCGGGTCGCCCTGGCCGAACTCCCAGAACTTCCGCAGGCTCCCCGAGCCGCGCTCCGACGAGTTGCGCGGGTGTTTTTCGACTTCGCGGTTGCCAACCCTGCACGGCACCAGCTCATGAACCAGCGCACGATCCCCGGTTTCCAGCCCAGCCCGGAGTCCTACGCCCCCTCAGTGCGGGTATGGGAGCTGGGACAACAACTCTTCCGCAGCTTCGGCCTCACTGACCAAGCCGACAGCGACATCTGGGACGCGATGGTTGTCGGCATGATCAACCAACAGCTGGCCAACGACCCCGGTGGCACACGATGGTCGGTCCTACTGGACCGCGCGATCGACATCTGGGCCGACGGTGTCGGCCTTCCGCCCGACCCCCCGACGTAGAACCGGCGAGCAACCCCACCACGCCGGCCCGGTCGGCAGATCCCCGCCACGAGGAGCAACTCATGATCATCGCCACCACCACCTGGCCAGGCCCCAGCGTTGTTCAGCCCATGATCGAAAGGCCGACCGCGATGCGGCTGGCGCAGACGGAGTACCAGCGTGTCACCGACGCCGTCGACGCACTCCAGCCCGAGGACTGGACCCGGCCCACCGACTGCACCGCGTGGGACGTACGCCAGCTGGTCGCCCACATCGCCGGCCAGGCGAACCTCTTCTCGACCCCCTTGGAGTTGGCGCACCAAATGCGCGGAGCCAAGGCCCGGGAACGGCCGGGCCAGGAGGGCGTCGACGCGCTGACCGCGTTCCAGGTCGAGCAGCGCCAGCACCTCGGGTTGGAGGAGCTGCGCGCCGAGTTGCGTCGCGTCGGTCGGCGCGGGGCCAAGGGACGCCGCCGGATTCCCAGCCTCCTACGCCGCAAACGCCTACCGGGGATCGAGGTTGTCAACGGTGTACCGGAGACATGGTCCGTCGGTTACCTAACCGATGTGATCCTCACCCGCGACCCCTGGATGCACCGCCTGGACCTCGCCCGGGCAACCGGTCAACACCTCGTGCACACCGCCGACCACGACGGCGTCATCGTCGCCGACGTCGTGGCCGAGTGGGCCCGCCGCCACGGCCGGCC
>DATFQP010000277.1:0-11673 GCA_035264145.1 Propionibacteriaceae bacterium | reverse complement strand
AGGGCTCAAAGTAGAGCGAGGACGCCCCTGCGCGGTGAATACCTGGAGTACGCGCTGGCCGTTCACTTAGGGTGGGCGGCATGGCAACGGCGTTGATCACCGGGGGCACGTCAGGGATCGGGGCGGCGTTCGCCCGGGCGTACGCGGCACGCGGCTACGACCTCGTGCTCGTGGCCCGCAATCCCGACCGGCTGGCGGAGACCGCGACCATCCTCAAGGACCGGTATCAAGCAGCGGTCGAGACGATCCCGGCCGACCTCGGGCAGCGGGACGATGTGCAGCGGGTGGCCGATCGGCTCGCCAGTGTCGAACAGCCGGTGGAAATTCTGGTCAACAGCGCCGGCGTCGCCGAGCGGAGCAAGCTGCTCGACGAGGACATCACACCGCACGAGCATGCCCTAGACCTGATGGTCCGGGCGGTGATGATCTTGTCCGCGACTGCCGGCCGAGTGATGCGCCGACGTGGTGCCGGCACGATCATCAATGTCTCCAGCACAGCCGGATTCATGGCCCTTGGCAACTATTCGGCGATCAAGGCTTACGTCACCACCTACACGGAGGCATTAGCCGGGGAACTCGCCGGCTCAGGAGTCACTGCGGTCGCGCTCTGCCCGGGCTATGTCCGTACCGAATTTCACCAGCGGGCCTCGGTCAGGACCGGCGGCATCCCTGGACCGATGTGGCTCGACGCAGATGCTCTGGTCGCCGAGTGTCTGGAGGATGTAACGGCTGGCAAGGTCATCTCCATTCCGTCCTTCCGCTACAAGGTGATGATCCTGGCTGCACGACATGCGCCGCGAAGCGTGATCCGGAGAGTATCCCGACGTCTATGGTCTGGACGCCACTAGCGCTGATCGAAGATAGGCTGATCCGGTGTCCGCTAGCCGCTACAGCTCGCCGCTGCACGCCGGCGTGCGGTTCCTGGCACAACGCGGGTTGCTGAAGCCGCTGGTATGGCGGCTGGCCACGGTCACGGTGCTCGGCACCGAAAGACTGGCTGAGCTGTCCGGACCTTTCGTTGTGGTGTCGAATCACACCAGTCACCTCGACACCCCACTCATCTTGGGCGGGCTACCACGGAAGCTCGCTCGCTATGTGGCAGTGGGAGCGGCGGCCGACTACTTCTTCGACATCTGGTGGCGCCGCGGTCTCACCTCTCTGATCTTCAACACTTTCCCCGTCGACCGGACCGGCCTACGCGGTCGAAAGGGTCTGGCGACGAGTCTGTTGGACGAAGGCGTACCGCTGCTCCTCTTCCCGGAGGGCACCCGATCACGAACCGGGGAGATGGCGGCCTTCAAGCCGGGAGCGGCTGCCCTATGCATCAGCCGCGACGTGCCCTGCGTTCCGGTGGGAATCGTGGGCGCGAATGAGGCGATGCCACACGGCAAGAACTGGCCGGAACGGGGCAGGCCACCGATCTGGGTCATGTTCGGTGAGCCGCTTCGTCCGGAGGACGGCGAGACGGCGTCACAGTTCTCCGACCGGATCGCCAAGGAAGTCAGCGGGCTGTACGACGAGGCCGCTGCCTACCGGGCCGAGCATTCCTGACCAGCCGCGTCCACCCAGCAAGGAGAAAGAGATGGCAACCGTTCCGCACATGAAGTGGTGGGGCTGGGGCGTTGAAGGCATCAGCTTCCACCACGAGGACAAGCCGAAGCTCCGGCCGTTCGTGCAGCAGGCTGTCGATCTCGACCTGAACACGCCGCCGGCTCCGCCCATGAAGTTGGAGGACCTGCCGATCCCAACGCCGGTGATCAGTGACGAACTGCTGGAGGAGCTCACCGAGGCGGTCGGCATCGACAACGTCCATTCCGACAATCTTGATCGAATCGTGCACACCTATGGCAAGAGCCTGCGGGACTTGTTGCGGTTGCGGGCCGGTGATATTCCACGGATCCCCGACGTCGTGGTGTATCCCGGAGACGAGGCCGAGGTGCAGTTGATCGTCGATCATGCGGTGGCCGCCAATGCCGTGCTCATCCCCTTCGGTGGCGGAAGCAACATCGCCGGAAGCCTGGAGGCGCCGGCAGAGGAGACTCGCACCATCGTCTCGGTCGACCTTGGCCGGCTCAATCGGGTGCTCGAGATCGATGCCGATTCCGGCTTGGCCCGCGTCCAGGCCGGCACCCTCGGGCCGGACATCGAGCGCCAGCTGAGCGAGCAGGGCTGGACGCTTGGCCACTTTCCCGACAGCTTCACCCACAGCACCCTCGGTGGCTGGGTTGCAACTCGATCGTCAGGCATGCAGTCCGACAAGTACGGTGACATCGCTGACATCACCCGGGGACTCCGGGTGGTTATGCCGGGCAAGGTGCTGGTAGTGCGACCGGTGCCCAGCACGTCGACCGGACCGAGCGTCCGAGAGATGATCTTGGGCTCGGAGGGCCGGCTTGGTGTGATCACCGAAGCCACCGTCCAGGTGCACCGGATTCCCGAAGAGCGTTTGATCTTGGGCTACCTGTTTCCCTCCTGGGAGGCGGGCCTGGCCGCCATGCAGGAAATCTCGACCAGTGACGCCCATCCGTCGATCACGCGGGTTTCCGATTCGCGGGAGACGGCGTTCTCCTTTGCCACCCGCAAGAAGTCCAGCGGGATCTCCATCTCCTCACTGGTCAGCAAGGGCCTAATGAAGGTTCTACAGCGGCGCGGCTGGGATCTGGATGAAGTCTGCCTGTCATTCATCGGCTACGAAGGCGGCCCGGCGCACGTCAGTCGGCAAAAGTCGATCGTCAAGGACATTGTTCGTCGGCACGGCGGCATCGTTCTAGGCAAAGGCCCTGGCCAGCTCTACGACCAGAAGAAGTTCGACACGCCGTACATTCGTGATTTCCTGCTAGATCGGGGTGCCGCGGCCGATGTGTCCGAGACCGCCGCCCCGTGGTCGAAGCTGAGGCCGCTGTACGACAACACGGTCGCCGCAGCCAACAAGGCCTACGCCCAACTGGGTGTGACCGGCTGGATCATGTGCCACCTGTCGCACTCGTATCACTCCGGAGCGTGTCTCTATTTCACCTTCGCCTTCCGGCACGACGGCGTGGACCCCCTCGGCCAGTACGACCTCGTCAAGGGGGCCATTCAACAGTCATTCGTGGACTGCGGTGGCACGCTGTCGCATCACCACGCAGTCGGCAGAGAACACTCCGCGTGGCTCGAACAGGACATCTCGGCCCCAGGCGTACACATGATCGATGGCCTGTTCGCCGCCATGGATCCCGGTCAAAACCTCAATCCTGGCAAGATCGTAGCGAAGTAAAGCGGCCGCTGGCCGGTACGCACAGATCGTTACCGACGGCTTCTCCTAGTCGGCCCGGCGGGGGCCAACCTCCATTACCGTGAGGCCGGGGACCCTCAACTCCCGGGATAGGCCGGACGCATCGCTTGGTCAGCGTTCCCCGCGCGGCCTCGCTATCCCCTGTGTGTACGCCTATCCCGGGTTCCAGTCTTAGCGCAGCTGTCGTGATAAGCCAGGACCTACGCAGGCTTGGCACTAGATTCGTCGGGTGGCCATCACCGTACAGCCCATCACATCAGCTGAGCACATCACATTCAACGCGACTCGCCCCTGGGTAAGTTTCCTGCAAACTCCGGCCTGGGCCAAGGTCAAGAGTGAGTGGCAGAGCGAATCGATCGGATGGTTCGACGAAGACAACAAGATCCAGGGCGCGGGCCTGGTCCTTTATCGCCAGCTTCCCAGAATAAAAAGGTATCTGGCCTATCTCCCGGAGGGCCCGGTGATCGACTGGGAGAGTGACGACATCGCGGCCTGGCTGAAGCCTCTGGCCGCCTACGCGAAGGATGCCGGCGCGTTCGGCGTCCGGATCGGCACGCCGGTCGTCGTCCGCAAATGGCGGGCCGAGACGATCAAGGCCGCGATCGCCGACGCCGAGGTCGAGCGGCTCAGTGACGCCATGCCGGACATGATCAACCATCACGCCACTCGGTTACGCAACGCCCTGCGAGGCCTGGGCTGGCGGCCACCACCTGATGACGAGGGTTTCGCCGCCGGCCAGCCGCGCTTTGTCTTCCAACTGCCGATCGCGGGAAAGACCGCGGACGAGTTACTGGCTGGGATGAACCAGCTCTGGCGCCGCAACATCAAGAAGGCCGCCAAGGAGGGAGTGACCGTGCAACAAGGCACCATCGACGATCTCGACCAATTTCACCTGCTCTACCTGGAAACGGCCGAGCGTGATCACTTCTCCCCGCGTCCGCTGCCCTACTTCGAGACGATGTTCGAAGCGCTACTTGATGAGGATCCGGATCGGATCCGACTCTATCTGGCGCACCATGATCGTGATCTCGTTGCCGCGACTACCTGGGTGCGCGTCGGCGAGCATGCCTGGTACTCCTACGGCGCCAGTTCCACGGCCAAGCGTGAGGTCCGCGGATCCAATGCCGTGCAATGGCAGATGATTCGCGACGCGCTGGAGTCCGGGGCCACGGTCTACGATCTTCGCGGCATCACCGAAGGTCTTGCCGCCGACGACCCGCACCTCGGTTTGATCCAGTTCAAGGTCGGCACCGGCGGCGAGGCGGTTGAGTATCTCGGCGAGTGGGACCTGCCGCTCAATGCCGTTCTGTACAAGGCTTTTGACTTCTATCTGCGGCGCCGGTGACGCGGCCGTGACCGGGGTGACGTTGCGGCTGGATGGCCCGCGCTGGCGGGAGCACCTGCGTACGGTGGCCGGAGCTGCGCCGGGACTGGTGCCGGTGATCAAGGGCAACGGGTACGGCTACGGACTGCGGCGACTGGCGCAGGAATCGGCGCAGCTGGGCGCCGATACGATCGCGGTTGGCACAGCCCAAGAGGTCTCCGCGGTCCGGGAGGAGTTCCCCGGTGACATCGTGATCTTGCATCCGTGGGAGGCGAGTAGCGACGTCGCGCGGAAGCTAGCCGGTGACGATCGGGTGATCACGACGGTGTCCCGCGCGGATGATCTTGCGTGGATCGCTGAACTGAACTCGCGTCCGCGGGTGCTGATCGAGGTGTTGACCTCGATGCAACGTCATGGTCTGCGCCCTGATGATCTTGATCGAGTGACTCCTCTGCTCGACCGGCTGCACTTCGCAGGTTGGACCATCCACCTGCCCCTGCTGGCGGAGCGCCGCTATGCGGAGGCTGAGCGGCTTGCTCGGGCGGCGCTGGATGTCGCCCGTGGCCCACTCTGGTTCTCCCACCTGCCTCCGGAGGAGACCACCGCGCTGGCTCGTCAGCTGGGAGGCGCCGCAGGCGAGCCGGTTCCAGTACGCCTCAGGATGGGGACGCGGCTCTGGCTTGGCGATAAGTCCACACGGGAAACTTTGGCAACGGTTCTCGACGTGCATCCGATCCGGCGCGGTGAGCGCGCGGGCTATCGACAGCGCGTGTGCCCAGCAGACGGCTGGATCGTGGTCATCGCCGGCGGCACTTCACACGGCATCGGGATGGAGGCACCAACCTCCGCAACCACTTTGCGGCAGCGGGCAATCGCTATGGCGACCGGTTCCTTGGAGGCAGCGGGACTGGCGCTCAGCCCGTACACGATCAACGGAAAGAAGCGCTGGTTTCTGGAGCCGCCGCACATGCTGTCGAGCCTGATCTTCCTGCCGCGGAAGGAGAAGCCTCCATCCATCGGCGACGAGGTGCCGGTCGAGCTGCGCCTGACCACAGCGACGGTCGACGACATCGTCACCAGCTGATGAGCTGATGCGGGATCAGCCTTCGACAGGGCGCTTCCAAGCCCGTCGAGGCGCTCAGGACCGCGGTCGTTCAGCCGCGAAGTTTGGCCCTGATCCGGTTGGTATCTTCGTCGGTCCAGCCGATCCGGGAGAGCAGCTCCGCCACGCCACCGTAGCTCTGCTCGACATGATCAAGGAGTGCTCTCATGGACTCCGGCCGGCTCAGGTGGCTGGAAAGGGGGCGGTCCCGGAGGTTGTCGACATACGTACGCGAAGTCATCAGACGGTTCACGACACCTTCAACCCGATCGGAGCTTGCCGCGTAGTCGGCCACCACAGCCTCCCGATCGGCCCCGGCCAGCAACAAAGCCAACGCAACGATAGTTCCTGTGCGGTCCTTGCCCGCGGCACAGTGCACCAGGACGGCACCGGATGCATTACCGATGGCCCGCAGTGCGGCCACTACCGAGTCCGGCCGGTCGACGACATAGGAGAGGTAGACGGAGGCCATGTCATTGTCGAGGTCCACGCTGGGCTCGAGATCAACCCAGGGCAGCGCCTCAGCGGGCAGCACCTCGGGGCGTACGTCCGCTTTGTCGCTGCCAACGCCCTCCCGCCACTCCCGGAACATTGAGTGTGCGTGTATCCGAACTCTGCCGTGATCGCTCAACCGATTCGGGCCTTCGATCTCGATCTCGTAGTCGCTGCGCAAGTCGACCACATCGGTAATCCCCAGCCCGAGGAGTGCCTCGACGTCGCGCTCTGTCAGATCCTGCAGATTGTCCGAGCGGAGGAGCCGGCCGGGAATGATCTTGCCACCGTCCCGGGTTCGTAGCCCGCCGACGTCTCGCAGGTTGGCGAGACCATCCATCTCGATCCACAGCCGATCCATCCGGTTCAGTGTAGGTCGTCGGACTGGCCGGACGCCTAGCGCTCAGCTCACCCGGTCAGCTCGCCCAGTACCCGGTGAAAAAGAGCCAGCACCACCAGAGCATCAAGACCACGCTCGCGCTGAAAGCGGTGATCACCGCGCAGCGATGTGCGATCCGCCGGCCGCGCCGCTCCGGCCGCCGCGTGCCCCAGGCGGCAAACATCATCCAGAGCGGGAACCAGAGCAATGTGGCGCGATTGACGGAGAAGAACCAGTAGGAGACCGAGAAGGCCATCACCTGGATGCCGACCCAGCTGGCCTCGGCCCACATCCGCCGGGCAAGACACCAGATGGTGGCCAGCGTTCCGAGTGCCATTGACACCATCTCAGCCCGGAAGATCGCCGTCACCCAGGGTTGGTCGGGGAACGCACCGGACTTCATCGCATCAACGGTGTGCAGGAATGACTGCCACGGCCAGGTCATGGAACGGACCCATCCCGTCGACTGCGCTGAGTACCAGGCCGTCCAGCTGCCCGTCAGCAAGTACAAGAACGTGACGAACCCGGCCAGTACCGCCGTCGGAATCAAAAGCAACGCCAGCCGTCGACCGCGAGTCAGCCAATCGACATCGCGGGTGGTCATAATCATGACGACCAGGGCAACCACCAAGAACAGTCCCGACACCCTGACGGTGCAGGCCACCGCGGCGATCAAGGCAGCCGCCAGCCAACGATCGGATCGCGCACGCTCCCACGCCCAGAAAGCGGCTGCGCAGAACAGCGCCTCGGTGTACGGCAGGGTGGTGAACACGGCGGTCGGCGCGAAGAGCCAAGCGATGGCGGCCCACGGGCCACCAAGCCGGATCAGCGCAACCGCTGCCACCGCAGAGCAGAGCATGGACAAGACAACCCCGGTGATCGCGATCGGCACGCCGAGCTCAAGGCCCGCCCGCAGGATGGCCGGCAGAGCAGGAAAGAAGGCCATCAGGATGCCGCGAGGGTCGGCGTAGTAGCCCCCCCGGGCGAGATTGGTGAAGTGATTGACGTCCCAGTTGCTGACCATCTTGGTCAGACTGCTGCCCTGCCGCACGGCAAGCAGCAGAGCGACGGCAGCGATCAGTCCGCGGCTGGCGATCCACGCTTGGACGACCATCCGCCCCGACCGGACGTCCAGCGGATGCAGCTGGGCCCGTGCCGACTCACGCAGCACGGCTCGGTACCACCGATTCGCCGTGGAGACGCCGTACCCAGGGGGCGTCGGCCGCTCGATCCAGACGGCCGCCCGACGGATCGTCGGCCCCGCTAGCTCGTACGGGATCGCGCCCCGGGACGAGAGCGTCCCGGACAACGATGATCACCACCCAGCACTGAGTGGCGATCCGAACCACGACAGCCAGCCAGTAGATTCGATCAGGCCCGCTGTTCCCCGGGCTGAGGTAGCCGCCGAGGTGCCACCAGATGGCGCCGAAGTACACCAGTTCACCTGCGGTGAAGATCGTCCAGTCCCTCCAGCGCGGCCGGGCCAGGATCATTAGTGGCAGCAGCCAGAGCACGTACTGCGGCGAATACACCTTGTTGGTGATCAAGAAGGCGGCGACCACCAAGAAGGCGACCGAACCCAGGCGCGGTCGTCGAGGGGCAAAGATGATCAAGACCGCAATGCCCACACAGCCAAGGGCAAAGAGTCCCAGGCTGACCAGGTTCACTTGGACCAGCTCATGGCCGGCGAGGGAGAGCACGTACCAGAAGGAGCCCAGATCGCCGCCGCGGTCAGAGTTGAACTGCCAGAAGCTTCGCCACGCATCCGGCGCCAGGATGAGCACCGGCAGGTTGACGGCCAGCCAACTGATCACGAACGTCGACAGCATCGACCAGAAGTCCGCCATCCGCCGTGAGCGCAGGCATAGCAGGAACAGCGGTCCGAGCAGCAGACCGGGATACAACTTCGCCGCCATGCCCAACCCCAGCAGCAACCCGGTCAGAGCCGGCCGCCGGCGGGACCACAGCAGCAGGCCACAGGCCGTGAGCGCCACCGCAAGGAGATCCCAATTGATCAAGGCGGCGGCCACCACACAGGGTGAAGCCGCCAGCATCAGCGCATCCCACGGCCGTCCCGGGACCGCGTAGACCTGTGCCCACACCGTGATCAAGAAGAGCGCGCCAAGCAGCACGATGTTGACATCGAGGAACAGCAGGGTGGATCGGACCTGATCCAATTCTGAGAGGTCAGCGCCCTGCGGTGCGCCCAACAGCTTGCTGAGCAACCGTTCCGCCTCGAGGAACCAGCCGGTGAGCGGTGGGTACTCCAGGACCTGATAGTTACCTGAGTCGAGGTAGGGGGTGTTGCCTTGCAGCAAACCGCGATCCGGATACAGCAAGGGGATATCGGAGTAACACATCAGCTTGTAGCTGTCCGGGACCTGCCCGGGGGCGGTGATCCGGCACGGCCGCCGAAAGATCACGCCTGCGACATAAGTACACGTGGCGACGAGGAGGGTAACGCGAGCCGGATTCCACCAGCGGTGACCGGGAACGGCGTGGCGACCGAGAGGGCCTCCCACACCCTCGCTGAGGCTGCGGATCAGCCGGTCCGACCTGGACGGGACGTCGGTCGTCAACTCCGGGACCGACACCGGCTCACCCCCGACCGGGTGGGCCACTTGCGCGGCCGTCCTTGGTCTTCCCGCCCGTCGGCTGGCTGGTGGACGGAGCGCTTGACGCGGTCGTCGTCGGACTCGTCGGCTTGGGCTCCCTGCCCTTTTTCACAGGTTCGGTCGGATCCTGGGTTTCGGTCGGATCCCGCGTTTCGGTCGGATCCTGGGTTTGGGCCGGGCTGCTGGTCGGCTCTTCCGTGGACTCCGAACCCCAGGTCGGCTGGCTCGTGCGGGTCTGAACAGGCGCGGGGAACTTGTCCTTGTTGACGTAGGCGGGCGGGGCGAACTGCTTGATCGGTTGTCCCTCGGTCGCTTTCGCCATGTAGTCCGCCCAGGTCAGTGCCGGATAGGTCCCGCCGAAAAACGTGGGATCACCCGGACGCCGGAACTCGTCCAGATCAGCATTGCCGTCATTGCCGGCGACGTACATCACCGCCGTGGAGATCTGTTTGGTATAGGCGACGAACCAAGCCGAGACGATGTCACCACTGCCGTCGGCGTTCTCCCTGTCCTTGGTCCCGGTCTTGCCCGCGATCGGGCGGTTCAAGGTGGCGACGGCTCGGCCTGTGCCCTCCTCGACGACGTTGGAGAGGGCGTAGGTGACGTCGTGCGAGATGTCGTCACTCACCGCGCGGCGATGTTCAGGGTCGGCCTCGTAAATGACCTTCTTCTTCGGATCCCGGACTTCTTTCACCACGTGATTGGCCACATACGTGCCGTCGTTCGCGAAGGTGGCGTACGCCCCCGCCTGTGCCAGCGGGCTGACCTCGGCCGTCCCGAGGGGGAGCCGGGAGGTCTTGTCCCAGCCGGCACCTTTGGGGGCGCCAGCCGCTTGCGCCATCTTGATGATCTTCTGGGGCCCGTTCTCCATCTTGGTGGTGAGGTCGACGAAGGCGGTGTTGATCGAATCCGTCGTTGCCTTGGTCAAGGTGACCGCCGGCCCGTACTGGTAGGAGTATTCGTTCCGTACGGGGGTTGACTCGCCGGGCGGGGTGAAGGTGTTGCCGTTGAGACGGGTGTTCAGGCTGAAGCCGTCCTTGATGCCCGCTGCCACGGCGTAGGTCTTGAAGGTCGACGCCGTAGGCCGCGCGGTCGTGGCCCAGTTGCGGGAGCTCTTGACGAAATCCGGGCCGCCGTACAGCGCGATCACCTCCCCGCTGCCGACATCGACCGACGCGATTGCGGCGTGCAGCTTGGAGGCCTTCTCGCCGCTGGCATCGGCCGCCTCCTTCGTGTGCTTCTGGGCCGCTTTGACGGCTGCGTCCTGAGCGTCCTTGTCGAAGGTGGTGACGATCTTCAGGCCGCCACCATGCACCCTGGAGGCGTCGATGTCGGCCGTGGCCAGTTCGCGCTCGACCATCTTGAGCAGGAAGCCTTTGGGGCCGCCATAGCGCTGATTGGCCGGTATGTCGGGGAACTTCGGCAGCTTCGAGGAGTACTTGGCCGCTTCCTCCGGCGTGATGGCGCCAGTCTCCGCCATGGACATGATGACGTAGGCGTAGCGCTCCTGCAGCCGGGGCAGATTGTCCTCGTCCGCCGGATCGAGCGCGGCGGGGTTGTTGATGACGGCGGCAAGGAAAGCGGCCTGCGGCACGCTGAGCTCCTCTGCGTCTACGTCGAAATAGGCTTTGCTGGCGGCCTGGATCCCGTAGGCGCCGTGCCCGAAGTAGATGGTGTTGAGGTAGCCCTCGAGGATCTGGTCCTTGCTGAGCTGCTTGTTGATCTTGTACGCGAGGAACACCTCTTTGAACTTGCGCGCGAGAGTCTGCTCTGAGTTCAGGTAGAGAACCTTGATGTACTGCTGGGTAATGGTTGAACCGCCCTGCAGGGTGCCGCCGTGGAGAATTGTCCAGCCGGCGCGCGTCATGCCGCGAACGGAAACGCCCTTGTCGGTCCAGAATGAGCGGTTCTCGGCGGACACCACGGCCTGCTTGATGCTGTCAGGCATCTGTTTCAGCGTGATCGGCTGTCGGTTCTGGATGGCGAAACTGCCGAGCTCGGTCTTGCCGTCGCTGTAATAAACCAGCGTGGTCGCTGTCTTGAACTCGGCATTGGGTTCGGGCACGTTGGTGCTCGCGTAGCCCATGAGCATCGTGGTGGTGGTACCTACGATGCCGAGAAGGATGAGCGCACTCAGCGTGATGCCGATCCACATGAGCCAGCTGTTCAGCCGGCCCGGTGGACGACCGCTCGGCGGAAGGTCGCCTTTGGCCCTGCGAGGGCGCGCTGCAGTGTTCTGGGGGTGACTTTCCACCGGCCCCCACCGGGGATCAACCATAAATGTCCTCGACGGTCTGCTGGCGACGGGGCGGCTTGCGCTTGCGACCATCGCCCAGGAGGTACGACAGGATCATGTGGTTCCAGCCGCACGCTGGGCAGACTTCGACGACGACAACCTTGAATTCCCCGAACTCGTGCGCCATCTCCTCCAACTCGGCAGTCCTTTTGATCCGGCCGGAGTATTGGCCCAGCTGATCGCCGAAGACG
>DATFQP010000276.1:0-3881 GCA_035264145.1 Propionibacteriaceae bacterium | reverse complement strand
CCCCGAGCAAGCCTTCAACGTCCTACGCCGCGTCTCCCAGAACAACAACATCAAACTCATCCGGGTGGCCGACGAACTCGTCCGCACCCGCCGAACCCCAGGCTGAGCGCCACGACTTATGTCAATAGCGCACCGCCGGAGTGTGGTCGACTACCGCGGTCTCACGCCCCTGTTCTGGCGCCACGTCCCGCCCTACGGCGAAGTCTGCCTCAACATGACCAAGCCGGCTATCTCTCCGGCGGTGCGGACGCGGAGGTCGTCGCGCCTATCGGCGGCCGCCGCCAGCCGGTCGAGCACCCACCGGACCTGGTCGCGGGCGGCCTTGTGCGCTTCTCCGTGAAGTTCGGAGGCGCGCTTCTGGTCGTCAGTCGACATGAGGGCACGGTAGCCGGAGCGGCGTGGGCGATGCATGCCGCGTCGACGGGGAGGAAGTCGCGGTACTCCGCGTTGGCTTGCCATGGCCATTGCCTGCCCTCAGTGTCCTCGCGCTCCACCGTCAGCGCTAGGTGCAGCTGCGCTGCGCGCCGAACCACCTGATCCGTAGCCCCAGGCAAGAGCTGCTGGAGAGTCTGGGACGGTCCATCTACGGCGGGATCTGGCCCACTGCGTCTGTCACCGGCCAGTGGCATCGCCGCCGAGTTGCTGTCAGGGCTGCTGTCAACGCAGCGCCTGCGCTCACCCGGCGCCCCGCTGCCTGGCGATACTGCGAGCCCAACGGTAGGCTGATGTATCTGTGGCCGCCTCAGGGTGGCATGTCGGCGCCCGTTTGGGTCGTCCTTGGGTTCAACTCGTGTGCTCACGCAGTGAAGGGTCCCGGCTGGGGCCTGGAACATCAGCGAGACCAGCCCGAAATGAGCGTGTCCCGCGTGAGCGTGAGGACCGTCATGGACAACATCACCCCAACCTTCGCCACCGGTGGCGGTCCGGAGCCGCTCAACGCCTTCGCCGAGCTCGCCCGGATCGTGGTGGACGCCGAGCCGGCCGACCAGACGCTTCGCCGGATCGCCGAGCTGGCCAAGGAAACGTTGGGCGGTGTGAAGGACGTGTCCATCACCGTCGTGGAGAACGGGCGGGCGCAGAGCGTGGTGTTCACCGGCGCCTTGGCGGTGGACCTGGATGAGCGGCAGTACAAGATCGGGTTCGGGCCGTGCCTGGACGCCGCCAAATCCGGGCAGACCATCGTGGTCGACACCCAAGAGAGCGACACGCCGTACCGCGAATTCGCCCAGGTGGCGAACCGGGCCGGCGTCCGGCACGTCATCTCGGTCGGGATGCCGCTCGACCAGCGCAGCATCGGTGGCCTGAACATCTACAGCACCGCCGACGACCCGGTATCCGAAGCGGTCCTGGAACACGCTCAGATGTTCGCCGGGTACGCCGCGGTCACGGTCGCGAACATCACCAGCCACGCCAACGCGGTGAACGAAGCCGCCCACCTGCGGAAAGCGATGGAGTCCCGCGCCGTCATCGAGCAGGCCAAAGGCATCATCATGGCCCGCGACAAGTGCACCGCCGAAGAGGCGTTCGACATGTTGACCCGGATCTCCCAGCAGCAAAACATCAAGCTCCGGGATCTGGCCCAGGGCATGGTCGGCTCGGCATACAAGTAGCGACCAGCCGGGCGGGGATCGGCCGTCAGCCTTGCTGATATTTGGGTACGGCGCTGAACGGGTTACTGCGCTGCCATCGCCGAGAGGATGAGGGGTTTCGAGATGTCGTTGGCCGAGCAGTTCCGTACGACGATCACCGAGGCGTTCACGACGGGCGGGGCAACCGCCGACCTGCTGCCGCTGGTGTTCGTGCGGGCGGCTGGGTCTGTGCTACCGGTCGCCGGTGCGGGACTGAGCATGACCGACCACCTGCGCATCCCCCTCGCGGCCAGCGATCAGGACGTGGTCACCGCCGAACGGCTGCAGACCACCATCGGTGAAGGACCGTGCCTGGCCGCCGTCACCACGGGCCGACCTCTGGTGGCCGAGCTGACCACGATGGCCGCCAGCTGGCCCACCTTCCACGAGCGGTTCGTGGCGGAAACCCCCTACCAGTCGGTCGCGTCGTTCCCGCTGCAAGCAGCACAGGGATCTTTCCTGGGTGCCCTCGATCTGTACTCCATCAGGCCGGACACCCTCACCAGCAGGGAGGTCAAGAACATCGAGGCCGCGATTGCCATCCCGATCGCCAGCATCCTGTTCCGCGATGCCGCCGCCGGCGAGCTGGACGGCATCACCATGCCGAGCTGGCTCAGCAAGGACTCAGTCGACGAGCGGATGAATGTCTGGGTCGCGGTCGGTATGTCGATGGAACGGCTACAGCTGAGCAACGCCGACGCGCTCGCCATGCTCCGCGGCTACGCATATTCCCACAGCCTCACCCTCGACCAGGTCGCAAGCCTCGTGACCGACAAGGGACTCCAGCCCGAAGAACTCATGGCATGACCCGGCCCGCATCTGATGCCACCCACCCGTCGGCACGCTAGCGACCGTTGGCACGCTGGCGGCTGAACAGTCGCGCTGCTGCGCTCGTGACTCCTGCCTTATCAGGTCGAGACGAACTGCTGCCGGCCGCGGCCGTGGCGCGTACAGAGGGTCCACGACGGTCCAGCAGCGGCCCGGGCCGTAGCACCCCGTTGTCACCCACTTAGTCACCCAATATCGGTCCTCTCGGCTCACGTCTCCAGCACCGCGAGACCATCGGCGCGCCCCACAGCCTCTTCGAGCAGTTCTACGGGCTCCGGCTTGCCGACGCGATGCTGCCCGGCCTCGATCCGCTGCACCGGCGCCTGCTGGCGGACGCAATCGAGCGCGCCGAGCGTAAGCGCCGCTTCAAGCGGGACGCGCCACTCATGCACATCAGCCATAACTGCTGGACCGGCTCGGTAAGCAGCCGTGACCGGCGGCATCGCACCTAACCACCCACGAGATCCACTGGCGGTTGGAGCGGAGAAAGTCCACCCAACACGGCTCCGACGACGAATAGCCTCGTCAAAACCTCAGAATTGACATATTTCAAGAGTGATCCACGTCACATTTCCAGGTCCCTGATTGATCATCTCGGCTCGATAGCGCAGGGTCCGGATTGGCTGCCCTGGTGCCGCCGGATCGTGGAAGCGTCCCCCACGGGTGGAAAAGCCCGCTCATGCCGACGAGCGACACCCCCAAAATCTAGATAAACCAACAGAGCCGTGAGCAGCTGATATATAAAGGTCTCACCGCGGGGGTGCGGTTGCGTGTCCCGTTCTCTGAGAGGTGTCACCATGAGGCGTTTGGTCCTAGCAATGTTTGTCGCTGCTGCGCTCATCCTGAGTAGCGCATCCACCGCCTCGGCAACCATCCACCCGATCATGCTCGGCTGGGTTTGCGGCGCCGCCTCCGGCAATCCACCAGGGCAGACGCCGGGCGCTAACCATGCGGATCAGTCCACGCTGCGCGCCCTTCAGGCAACGGGCGTCCTCACCTTCACCGACGCAGGCCCCGTCATCGACCTCACGCGTCCGGCGTCGAAGTTCATCACGTTCGACGAGAACACCGATACCGGGGAGTCGGATCACCCCGGATTCATCCACTGCAACGACCTCTGATCGACTTCATCTGACGCGCACCGCCGCGCCGGTCGGCGGACTCCGGGTAACCCTCGTGGGCCACCCCGATTCAGCCGTTTCAGCCTCGCCCAGGAAACGTACTCATCTGCCGCAGATAGCGATGCGCTGCGGCTATCCGGAACTGCCGCGATCCGCCATCCTAGTAATGTCTTAACGGCTGACTCGTCTTGCCTGATCCCGTTCCACCGCTGATCAGGAAGGCCAGCTTGACGTTCACCATCCTTCGCAAGATCGAAGCGGCATCCACCGAGATCGTGCCCCCTCGAGATCATGTCCTCGAGGG
>DATFQP010000275.1:0-5545 GCA_035264145.1 Propionibacteriaceae bacterium | reverse complement strand
GCTAGCCGGTCAGTGCGGCCATGGTGTCTGGCGCTGGCCGCAGCCCGACCCGTCGTGCCGGCGTTCGGTCCTTCCGCGCTGCAGGTAGCCGTGCGGGTCGGCTGCGTAGGCGTACGTGCGGGCACAGGCCGCGGCCCGCCGCGGCCCCATCCGGTCGATCCCGGCGGCCACAATGGTGTGGTCGACGTGTCGGCGGGTCTTCGCGTCCAGGTGGCGGGTTTCCGACACCACCAGGGAGGCGACATACTCGCTGATCCGGCCGCGGATGAGCAGCTGGAAGGTTTCCGGCAGGTCGAACCACAACGCCCGGGCGATCCCTAGCCGACGCGAGCCTTCGTACGGTGAGACTTTGCAGGCCAAGGCGAGCTGGTCGGCGATGCCGCGGCCGATCACCTTTGGGTGCACGTCGGCGGCGGAGGTTGTCAAGTTTTCTGTGTAAACGGTTGTTGATCTTGTGTTGGGGGCCGGGTTCCTCGGCCTTGAATGGTGTGCCGGTGCTCGCCGCGGTCAAGCCTGGTCGGTAGGTCGGGCATGGTCGTTGGGTTGACCGCGGCTGCGCGCCGGCGGGGTTGGCCGGGATGGAGGAACCCCGCGGTGCGAGGCCGCCGGCTGGTCACAAGGTCACCTCGAGCCGGCCGGGGAATGCCAGGCTGAGCGCGCCATAGGCGGCGTTCCAGCCCTGTACGGTGGCGCCCTCGACCAGTTTCGGCGGCGCTTTCCGGGGCTGGCCTTTCGGCCGGCTGGCTTCCTTCGCGCGTTCCCTCGCGCGTTTGTCCTCGATGTCGCGGATCGCCAGCCACAACAGCTTGATCACCGCGTCGTCGTTGGGGAAGTGGCCCCGGTTCTTGATGATCTTCCGCAGCTGGTAGTTCAGCGACTCGATGCTGTTGGTGGTGTAGATGATCTTGCGAACCTCGGGCGGGAACTCCAGGAACGGGATGAACCGCTCCCACGCATCGCGCCAGACCCGGACCGTGGCCGGATACTTCTTGCCCCAGGTCGAGCCCTCGAAGATGTCCAGCTCCCGGGCCGCCGCGTCGACGGTCGCCGCGGTGTAGATCGGCCGCAGCGCGGCCGCAGCAGCTTTGCGGTCGTTATAGGAGATAAACCGCATCGAGGCCCGGATCAGGTGCACCACGCAGGTCTGGACCACCGTGTTCGGCCAGGTTGCCTCGATCGCCTCCGGGAACCCGGTCAGCCCGTCGCAGCAGGCGATCAACACGTCGTGGACGCCGCGGTTGCGGAGCTCGGCCAACACCCCGGCCCAAAACTTCGCCCCTTCGGCGGTCTGCACCCAGATCCCCAGCACATGTTTGATCCCGTCGACATCGACCCCGACGGCGATGTGGGCGGCCTTGTTGCGGACCTGGTGGTTGTCGCGGACCTTCACCATCAACGCGTCCAGATACAAGATCGGATAGACCGGCTCCAACGGCCGGGTCTGCCAGGCCTTCACCTCCTCCCCGACCGCGTCGGTGATGTTGGCGATCGTCTCGTGGGACAGCTCGGTGCCCAAGGTGCGTTCCAGATGGGACTGAATGTCGCGGATCGTCATCCCACCCGAATACAGGCTGATGATCATGTCCGACAGCCCGCCGACCCGGCGCTGCCCCTTCGGCACCAACCGCGGGTCGAAGCTGCCGTTACGGTCCCGCGGGGTGGCCAGATCGAGATCGCCGACCTCGGTGCCAAGCCGTTTCGGGGTCGACCCGTTGCGTGAGTTCCCCGACCCACTCCCCGTCGGGTCATGCTTCTCATAGCCCAGATGACCGGTCAGCTCCGCATGCAGGCCGGCCTCCAGCACCCGCTTCACCAGCTCAGGCAGAAACCCGCCCTCCCCGGTCAGCTGCACCCCGCCTTCATCAACCCGGTCCATCAACTCATCCAGGAACCCCTGGTTGAGGAGCTGATCAACCGCCTCCTCCGCCGGCCCCTTCGAACCGTCAGCCCTCGCCATAACGTCCATCCTGTGCCTCGCTTCCTACGAAGCGTTTACACAGACAACCTGATACCCCCTCGGGTTCGGCGGATCCCGTGGCGCCGGCCCGACCGGTGGTCGAGTCCGTACGCGCCACGGATCGAGAAGCCGATGGCTGGGTCTCCCGCAAAGTGGGCCGCAACGGGATTGTCTGCGTCGGCTGGCAGCAAGTATCGGTGGGCAAACACCGCGCCGGCGCCCGCTGCGACGTGCTGGTCACCGACCAGCTGCTGCAGTTCTGGATCGGATCTGAGTTGATGAAGACCGTCACCCGGACCGGCAGTGGGGAGGTGAGGAAGAAACACGCCCAAGGCAGCAGAGCCTCAGGCTAACTTGTGATTCAGAGTGTCAAGGATCAACCGAAGTAGATCTGTCAAGGATCAACCGAAGTCGAACACCAGCTCTCTAAAAAGCCTAGTCATCCACGACTTACGCAGAGCCCCACACACCCGTGAGCGATTCTGACAGCAACCCGTGACAGCAACCTCACAACGCATCGGGCGCTCCCAACGAACGATCGATCGTGTCGGCAGCTTCTCGAAGCGCGGATGGCATGACATGCGAGTACAAGTTCATCGTGATGCCGAACTGAGAGTGCCCAAGGACATCCATGACAACGCGGGCGGGCACACCTTAAGCCAACAGGAGCGAGGCACAGGTGTGCCGAAGGTCGTGCATCCTGATTCGACGAACACCAGCTTGCACGATAAGCGAGTCCAAAGCTCGCGCGAGGTTTCTGGGCTCCACGGCGGTGCCGGTGGAGGATGTGAAGACAAGGCCGGTGTCCTGCCAATACGGGACTTGACGCTCGAGCTGCTGTCGGGAGAGATGCTCTGCAGAACCTCGGCAATCACTGCTGGGATTGGGATGTCTCGCCTCGACCTTGTGGACTTCGGTGGCCCAAAGATCATGCCCTGCCCGTTGATGCGTTGAGCTGTTTGACGCACATGGAGAAGTCCGTGTTCAAGATCAACGTCCGACCATCGCAGGCCAAGCAATTCCCCCTTCCGCAGCCCAAGGCCCACACCAACGGCGAAGAGTGCGTACAACCTGTCTGGGCGAGCTGCCTTTAGGAACTTGGCTGCCTCCTAAGGGCTCCACGGCCGCACTGGACAGCGGCGTATTACGTGTTCCGTCCAGAAGGCGGCCGAGACCGTAAGTTTGTCTACGGTAAGACCCGGGCAGAGGCTGCGGGGCAGCGGTCATCTTCTGCACGTACTCCCGCAGCGCAACGACCGGAATGCGTCGAGACCGCCCGATGAGGATGCTGACCAGTTGGACGTAGCCGTGGCGCGACAAGTCGAAGACTGGCCCGGCAGTGATCCATTCCACACCGACGTATCGCGTCTCGCCGCAGCTGTCGGATCGCGGCTGGTGTCAGCCGCCGGAGGGTCTGTCGGCCAAGTGTCGGCAATATGTGAAGGCGCAACGTATCGCGGTAAGACGCCACGGTGATCGTCTATGGGCTCCCGAATTGCTTCGCATAACCAACCGAAGTGGAGTGTTGAACTTCAGCCAGGTTGCCGCCGCGACCGACTACCTCCAAGAGTGGCATGGATAATCTGGACCGAGCGCGCCGATAGACCCGAACTCGTCGACAGTTCGTCCTATTTCATCTCGGGTCCTCATGGCGCCCGTAAGTCAGGAAGAAGTCGGGCCATGCTCGCCGAAGCGGTGCACGAGGAGTTAATCGAACGAAATGTCGCCAGCATCGTCCGACCACATGACCCGCGATCAATTCTCATCATCGCCATTTGGTCAGACGTAATGGTTGCCAAGACTGCGGCAGGCATCCCGCTCGCAACCAAGACCTGGACCGTGTCGTCATACTCCGCCCATTGGCTGGAGCACGTTGCTGTCGGTGAAGCAGGCGACCATCACCCCCGATTACCGGCGTCGACCAGGCCTCGGCGTGCGGAAGCTGGAAGAGTGGAACCATTTGATTGTTCTGCCGCCGGCGAAGCGACGGCCGACAACGCTTGGGTCGCATGACGAAGCGTGCCAATGGGGAGGGGTCGGTATACCGGGATCGAGGTCGTGGGGCTGTCGGAAACCCGATGTGCTCGCATGGTTCCCACTCATCGTTGAAGTCCTCGCGGAACCGATTCCTGTGGAGGCATTGTCGGCACGTGCGCGCGCCTGATGGTCGGCGCCCGAACGGGTCCCTGCACATGTGCGATTTCACTGAGATCCAGCGGCGCGGCTGCAGCGACGGCGCTATTGCAGCTGGCGATGACATGATGGGTGGCCTTGATGAGTCCGAGGCGGGCAGGGGTGGGCAGTGGGATCAGCTGGTTTGCGGCGATTTGGCGTTCAGTTGCCCACGTCATGCCTTGATATGCGGTGTTGCCGTGGTCGGCGGCGATCTCCGCTTCTCCTTGGGCGCGCATCGCGATCTGGCGTGCGGGAGCAGTCAGCGTTGGGCTGGTTGCCGCGATATCCCGCGTCAGGTAGGCAACGTCGAGGCTGGAGACCATATTCAGGTGGAGAGCGTTCATTGCCCGGGTCAGGTCGACCCGGCTGGCGATGTCGTCCGGTGTGGCCCAGCCTGTCGGGTTGGCCGCGGTCGCCGCTACCGTCGCGCGCACGTGGCTGGCGGCGCGGACGAGCAGTGGATCGACACGGCTTTCCGGGCTGGTCAGCTCGGCCCATCTCCGGGCCACTTGAGACCAGGCCAGCTGGGTTTCATCCAAAAAGGGGATCATCCGCTGCACAATCTGGCCGTCGACAATTCCTTGATTAGCAGCGGCTTCGCTGACCATGGCGGCAGCGGAGGCGATGAGTGCCTGGATGCGTGACACGCGCACAAGATCGGCCGGATCCGGGTTTGCGAGGAGGGCGCGGTGGGCCTGAATGTCCCAGATGGCCAAGACCGACTGGAGGCGTGACGCTGGTGGGACTGGCCGAATCTCCCCAAGGACAGCCGGGGTGAGCGGGTGTGCCGCGACATAGCCTCCGACCAGCTGCTCGAAGACTCCGAACCTGATGGACAGCGCCTGAGCCGCTTTCATCTCGTGGATGCTGGGACGCTGCGCCACCGGCCGCCTGCGACGTCTGTCCGTCTGAAGTTGATCTTGGAGGTCTTTGGTGTGCTCAGTGATCGCCAGGGCGGTGCCGTGAGCGGCCACGTACAAGGTGTGCATGATCCTTGCCCGGGCAGCGGCGATGTCGGCTCGCACGTCGGCAGTGGTGGGTTGCACATCCGCGCCATAGCGCTCGACCAGGACTCTGGCCCGGGACAGATTGTGAGCCATCTGGAGCAGTCGTTGGTCTGTGGGTCCCGGCCCGGGCCAGTGGCCCGCTGATGTGCTTGCGGCGATCCCGTTCGCCATCTGTCGCAGACGAGGCATGAGGTCGGTTCCGAACGTCGCGCCGGCACCGCCGAGGGCAGGACCACCCACAGTCGGGCCGCTGCGTCCACGACCTGACCCCAGGTCCTCACCATGGCAGCACTCTGGTCCGCGGAGAGGTCGAGAAGGGTTTCTCGCGAGAGCGAGTCACTGTCGGCCAGCAGCTCACCCACGGTGCGGCGATCACGCGTCGGCACCGGAGTTCGCCTCCCAGACC